>DYRE01000077.1:0-3533 GCA_020718965.1 Desulfomonile tiedjei | reverse complement strand
GTATCACAAACCTTCTGATCAGGATTTTCCCTAAGCTTTAAGGTAGGAATCCCGAAAAGGGCTAGCTTGAGCCATTCGAAAGCAAATTCGAGCAGATAAGAATCATCAGTTTCCAAAGAAATTGCCTTTTCTTGAGAAAACTCAAATTTACTCAAAAAAGAAGATCTGAAAATGAATTCACGAAATTTGTCCAGATTGTAACAGGCCATCATGAACATTTGTATTCGCTGGGTGGACAATTCGCCGGATCTTGTCCTGAATCCAAGCATATAAAGTTCCATGAGCAAATCATTGAACCGGTTATATTCTCCAAGATCCTGGTCCGAAAGCCACTCATCAACAGACCAGGTTTTGTTTTGCTCAAAGCCTCTGCAATGACTCTCTTTCACAACAAAGAAAAACTCTTCATTCATGTTGGTCAATCTGTGTTTTGAAGAAGCTCTTCCCAATGGATAGGTTCTACAGGCTCCAGGTCTGTCTTCATAAACACTACACCCCTTTTCAGAAACAAAAGGGCAAAGTTTTTCTTCGGTGTCCCGCATTTTTAAGAAAACTTCCGGAAATCCATGACGAGACCCGCTACGGATATCTGTAAAATCGTCTAGAAACACGGAGGATGAACTCCCTAATTTTCGAGATAGTCTGAGCACGTCGTATGGGGTGAGGGCAAGCTCCAATTTTCTGCAGCATTCTGTAAAACACTTAACACTAGGACCACAAAAAAAGTTAAAACAGTCTTTTCTGGTCAGCCTGACGGTTTCTTCGAGTGATACCCTGGGATTAAAATTCGACTTGGAACCCTTGTTCATATCGTTACCATCTTTCCAAAAATCAAACGCACGGTTGGGGAAATGATCGCTCAAGGTCATGCAGATGTCTGGCGAAGTCTATCAATGTAGGGAATACGAGTTCCGCCCCAATGTCGCCGTCGGCGGAACTTATGTGCACGGATTTTACGCCGGCGTTTTTAGCGGCTTCGACGTCCGAAGCCGAGTCTCCCACCATGTATGATGAGTTCAAATCTATTTCCAGATCTTTAGCCGCCGCCAATATCATTCCAGGCTCCGGCTTTCTGCAGTCGCAATAATCATTTTTGTCATGCGGGCAGTAATATATGCCCTCGAACTTGACGCCACATTTTATGAGCAATGAATTCATGAATTGATGAACCTGAATTAGATCATCCTCGGTCATGATTCCTCTGGCGATACCTCTCTGGTTGGTGACCACAACCAGGACAAAGCCATGGTCGCGCATTATAGCCAGGGCCGCTTCCACATCAGGCAGTAGCTCAAATTCCGATGGTTTCCTCACGTAGCGGTCTTCAGGAAGTTTACGGTTGATGATTCCATCACGATCCAGGAACACGGCTCTCCTGGGATTCCGATTAGATTTCAAAGACAAAAGAGTCATCTCCTCTGGATTGGCTCGTTCGGTCTGAGCCAACGATCATCTATCATAGCCCGTGAGACAAAAAGGTCAACGAAGAAAATCGCGCAGACAAGTCAGTAATCTGTCAAATGAAGAAACTTAGGCTGGCCATATCTAGCTACCAAGAAAATAATTTATAGTAAATCATCAATATAACAAATAGTTGATTGAGCGCGCTTATGTAATATATTCGGTCATAATTAAATTCAGTTTAGAAATAAAACCTATTAAGTATTGTTTTAATTACATTCTACAATTAAACTATTAAACTATAGTTATATTAATAAGATAATACATATAGACTTAACAATGAAAGCCTCATGATCTTAAACCACTTAAAATCAATACTAATATTTTTACAATCATACCTAATAAATTACTTGACATAAAATCCGTTTTGAATCATTAGGAGAATCCAGGACATTCAGTGAAGGAGGGAGGGTATGCTTACAATAAAGCGCCTGAAGGTATTGGTTTGTTTAGTAGTATGGGTTTTTGTCGCAACCACCGCAAGTTGGGGTTACACCGGACCTGATATTTCGGGACCGGGTGTACAGGGAGATGCTCTGTCCGCAGACCCGACTTATCAAAACAGGTCGGTTCCCAAGCAACAGTTTCCCGCACAGTCACAACGAGGATCTTATACCTCGCGGGGGACAGGTGGGTCTTCTCATTCCGGGCAAGTCTATCGGTCGCCGTATCAACCAAGCGTGGCTCCTTTGCCAGCGCCCTGTGGGCCGCAGGGTTGCCCCGTTCCAGGTGTCATTGGGCCTGCAGCGCAAGGACCCGCTCCAGGTATGTTCGGACTGTTTTCGCCACAAGGCATGGGCTTTGGTTCATGCTTCGGGCCAATCTTGCCACATGTGGGATCCAAGCAATTTGAGGTCAGGGCCCAGGTTTGGTATCCGAGCCTGTATCGTTCCGATGTTGTGTGGGGCACGAATGGAATCGGAGGCATAGGGACTGATCTGGATCTGAAAGAGGATCTTGGCTTGGGGCCAAATCAGTATCTGGGGGTCTATGAAGGAAGGTGCCAGATACGCTGTAACTGGGGCCTGAGGTTCATATTCAATCCAATTAATTACCGAGCCAACCACAATCCGCAAAATATTTTCTGGTTTGGCAATCAAGTCTTTAGCGCCTTTGTAAATACACTCACCGTATGGGATAGATACCGGTATAGGGCTGAATTGGTTTACGACTGGTTCCACAAACCTAATGCGGTATCAAGTCTGTTCGCCGGGTATGAAATGTACGACGACAAGCTAACGATATCGCAGTTGAATTTAAGTCGCAGCAAATCTAAAACACTCGGGCTCTACACAGCGGGGGCCAGCATAGAAAGAGTCATCAGAGACATAGGGTCAGCCACTGTAAGTACGGAATGCCGCTGGTCCGCAGTGTTCGACTACGACCATTTTGGATGGGATGGTCTCTGGGTGGGCAGGATCTATATGCCCATGAATTGTGGAAGGTATGGTTATCTGGAAGGTGGATACAGATGGGTCGCTCATGACACGAGCCAACCGACAAATACAGAGAAACTTCAACTCGCCGGTCCAACCGCAGGCATGGGTCTGATCTTTTAAGGACTAGGCGTCACTTGGTGAGATACAGACATGGCTAATACTGGAGATTTTTCCATGGACTTTGGCGGACTGATAACGAGCGATCGCTGCTCCATTGGATGGTGAGGCTTGGCTCATCGAAATCTTCAGGACATCCGTTTACAATGAATTTAGCGTTATTCCACATTATGGAAACTGTTCAATCTCAAAGAGTGCGCTCGAATATGAGCATGATCCGGAGTCCTTCTGGGATTCTGAATGTCCTCAGGATTTAATTTAAGCGCACACCAAGGACTGCCTCCCGTTATTCGAGCGCAGCTAACAAGAAAGCCGGCATGGATTCAGAAAATGAACTCCGCCGGCTTTTGAGTTTGTGCCCAGTGAGGCTTATTATCCCCTGCTTTTTTCCATTAGAGCCATGAATAATTTTTCGGAAGTCACAGGAAGTTCATTAATTCGAACACCAGTTGCGTCATATATAGCGTTTAGGATTGCCGGGATGGTTGGCATAATCGCGCCTTCCCCGACTTCTTT
>DYRE01000442.1 GCA_020718965.1 Desulfomonile tiedjei | reverse complement strand
GGCGTAGGACATACGAGCAGGCCGATCCCCGGTCATTGATTGGCAATGGCTGGGGATCGGGTGTTTTGCGACATTGCGGAAGATATTGACAAGCCTTGGAATAGCGGTTCTTTAAACTGATAAACATGACCGCCCGCTGGAAACCTGTCTCTGTTTCGTTGGATAGTACGGGAAAAGGAAAACTGCAGGATGCTGCTTGAGTCGCTTCTAACCATGTATTTGAAACGCAATTTTGCAAGTAGCCTGAGCTTCAACGAATTTGAAGACGTAGTCCCGCCTGCCCCCAATCACCAGACTGACTATCTGCTATATGTTCATATTCCTTTCTGTGAGGAACTTTGCCCCTACTGCTCTTTCAACCGGTATGTTTTCGAGGAAACGCTCGCCAAAAGATACTTCGGGGCTTTAGACTCGGAAATTGAAATGTACAGGCGATTGGGATTTGATTTCAGGTCTCTGTATGTGGGGGGTGGAACCCCGACCGTTATGCCGCGGGAAATTGGGCTATTATTGAAAAAGCTTACCAGGAATTTCGGCATAAAGGAAATTTCCCTGGAGACTAATCCAAATCACCTTACTGACGAAATAGTTCAGATGCTGGTCGACTCCGGAGTGAATCGTCTGTCCGTCGGTGTTCAAAGTTTCGATGATTCAATGTTAAAACAAATGGGCAGATATCACAAATATGGTTCAGGCGACCAAATAAAGGAAAGACTTGCCAGGGTCCAGGGCCGGTTCGATACCCTGAATGTTGACATGATATTCAATTTCCCAAATCAAACAATTTACATGTTGAGGAAAGATATTGCCTCCATCAAGGAGATCAAGGCTGACCAGGCGACATTCTATCCTCTCATGGTGTCGGACATGACCAGAAAAGAGTTGTCAAAACGTTTTGGAAAAATAAGTTACCGACAGGAGAAATTATTTTATCATGAGATATATAATTTGCTTGGTAATGATTACTCCATAGGAACGGCATGGTGTTTTTCCAAAAAAAGATCAATGATTGATGAATATATTGTAGATTACTCAGAGTATGTGGGTGTCGGCAGTGGTTCATTCGGTTATGTCCAGGGACAGTGCCTCGCGAACACTTTTTCTGTTACGGACTATATCGATCAGATAGGAACAGGCAAGTTCCCGCTAATGGCCAGGAAGAAATTTGATCTCTTCGAGAGGGCTAGATATTATTTCATGATGGGGCTTTTCAGCTCTTCACTTGACCTGGAAATTGCTGAAAATGTTTTTTCGGGTAAATTCCAAAGAACGCTTTGGAAAGAAATTTTGGGTTTTCAGACTGTTGGAGCCTTAAAACGGCGTGGGAAAATGCTTAAATTGACTCCGAGAGGATTGTATCTTTGGGTTGTGATGATGAGAGAATTTTTCACGGGAGTTAACAATTTCAGAGACATCTGCAGATCATCTGCAAGGGTTTAGTTAGTGGAGCAAGGTCATTTGTTACATTGCTATGAACATAGTCTTTGCGTGATTTGGGAGATCGAAGGATGACCAAACCAACTTACGAAGAATTGGAGACACGAGTTAAAGAGCTGGAACTTCTGACAGGACAACTCATAGATAACGCAATGGATGAGGAAAATCATGAACTCTTTGATCTGGCCGTTATATGTAACATATCACAGGCTCTGGTGTCGACAACGGATCTTGATCAACTGCTTCTGATTGTAATTGACGAAGTTAACAAGGCTTTGCTCACTGAAGGAAGTGGAGTGCTTTTATATGATGAAAACAGGGGTGGCCTCTATTGGAGACAGGTAAAAGACCCCATGAAGATCCTGGCCCCCCAGACGCAAGACCTCAGATTTCCCATGGA
>DYRE01000076.1 GCA_020718965.1 Desulfomonile tiedjei | reverse complement strand
CCACCAATGTCGCGGGCTTCGGTGGATGCGCTGCCGCTTATCCACCCTGTCATTTCACCTGAATTTCTTGTTTTTTTTATGACAAACTTTCAGGGGTGAGGCACTTAAACGGCCGTGGCAATCACCGGTTTGCCGGTTGCCAGATATTCTCCCAGCTTGAACGGAAACCCGGCGGTATACGCATAGCCATTGTTTATACGCGGCATGCAGAGGATATCGGCAGAACTCAAGGTATCAGAATAGGCTGAATCAACGAGAAAGCCCAAGTGCCTGAACCTGTCCTTGTACAGTGAAGGGCTATCCACGTCATTTTTGCCAGGCAAGATATAACGGACACGCCCCTTAAAAACCTTTTTTACACCGAGGGATCAGATTATTTTCTCCGGACTTCCATATATAGTTTTTCATAATCAGACACATATCTTTCCAGGCCAAACCTTTCAAGGACACTTGCCTGTGCCGCAGTCGCAAGAACCACCGCCTTGTCAAGCCCGGCAAGCAGACCGACAATCGCCTCGGCAACAACCTCTGGGGTGTTGGGTGGCACAAGCAGTCCATAACGCCCATCCTCTAGAAGCTCATCAGTACCCCCTCCAGTGGAAGCTACCACCGGAACACCGCACGCCATTGCCTCCACCAACACATTCGGAATTCCTTCAAGATGAACATGGCTGTTCGTAAGCAGAACGCAAACATCCATAAGGGGATACAACCGATCAACATCATTTCTGAAACCAGCAAAAAGAACATTACCCTCAAGGCTCTGCGCTCGAACTTGTCCTTCTAAACTTGCCATAGTCTCTCCATCACCCACCAACAAAAAAACCGTCTTGGGAAACAATTCCAAAATCTTGGGAGCCGCCCGAAGAAGAGTCGCCTGATCTTTATTTCTAGATAAGGAACCCACCATTCCTACAATATGACTGAAACCTGATATCCCCAGTTCAGCCTTGAGGGTTTCTTGATCACAATGGTTTCCCTTGAACCTGCTAAAATCCACCCCATTGTAAACCACCTGGAAATGGGATCGCATTTTCCGAAAACGATTAGTAAAACCCGCATGCGAGTTCGCCACATAAATATCGGCGAGACGGGCAAGAATACGTTTCAGATATTTTTCAGAACTTGAAGTATCCTTTGCATCCCGAATGGCTGAACAGACCACGGACCTTCCGGTAAGCTTGGCGGCTGCCACTCCAAAAAGACTGCCCATATTCATAAAGGTGTGAACAAGTTCAATCCGATTCTCCCGGATATAACGTATTAGAAGAAAGAGAGGTCCAAAAACGTCATATTTGTATGACCGCGGAAAATAGAGCACCTCTATTCCAAGTGAGGCCACGATATCAGCATACCCTTGATCGCTTCTCATCAAGCTCACAAGATGAATCTCATACCCCCCTTTGCGAGAAATCCCCTTCACCAGTTCCACGAGCTGGCGTTCCGCGCCGCCGAAACCCAGGGAATCGATAACAAAAAGAAGACGGATCCGTTTTTTCATCCCTTTATCCCTTTCTGAGTCGCCTTCTCTTCCACGGCGTCAGGCCCATTACCCAGTTTTGAAATAATAAACCTTGTCTTACCAGAAACAGTTTGTTCAATCCGTTCAACAGGTTGAAAGTCAACACGAAAATCATGTCCGCACTTTTCCTGTATCTTTTCAGTAAAATACTCTAAAAAACCATCCGCGGCAGACTGATCCGGAACATATTTCACGATAATGCCCCCAATCTCTTCTTGTACCACCTGAAATGACTGGATTCCCGGCCTGGACCGAAAGAGAAGGGTCCAAAATGTACCCCCCAGAGCGCTTCCATTTGGCGCCCGAATCACATCAAGCGTCCTGCCCTCAATCTCTTCCATCAACGGAAGCCCCCGACCACAGGAACAGGAACGATCAGAAAATTTTCCCCGGTCCCCAATGCGGTAACGGATCAGCGGCATCCCGTAGTTGTCAAGATCGGTCACTACAATCTCCCCTGAAACCCTGGGGGCGCAAGCCTGACCCCAGGGATCCAGGATCTCTACCAGACAACGGTCAACATTGACATGCAGCCCCTCACGCCGCTCGCACTCATGGGCAATGTCCCCAAACTCCCGGCACCCGTAGCGATTATAGACCGGACAGGAAAACGCCCGTTCCACGATCTCCTTCTGCCAGGGATAAAGGGTTTCGGCCGAGGAGATTATCGCCTTGACCGATGGTACCTGAAAACCCTGGCTCAGCATAAACCCGGCCAGCTCTGCTATAGGGCCAGGATAGGAGGTCAGCAATACAGGGGCAAAACGGTTTAACTGGACGATATATTCCCGCAAGGAACTCGGATCAAGATTGTATGAAGAGAGGATGATATAATTATTAAACCAGCGGTGAACACGGCCGCGGATATTGGCAAGCTTTTTGATATCCATGGCCGCCCCCCAAAGCGAGGCTTGGGGATCCCCAAGCTTTACTCCCAGCCATTCCTGATTACGAATCGCCACCGCCCGCCGGCAGGCAGTCGAACGCATATCCGTGAAAAAACGAAGGGCCTCACCGGTGGAGCCGCTGGTGCTGTTGGCAATGAGCCGGCCCCCGGCCTTGTTTTCCGCAAGCATGATCTGCTGATGTTCGTTGATCTCCTTTTTTGTCAGGAGGGGAAGGCATGAAATAGCGGCCGGATCATCCAGATCAGAAACACTGAGACCTGCCGCCGTGAACCGCTCCCGATAAAAAGGCACGTTTTCAAAGGCATGACGGAGCAGCAGGCAAAGTTTTTTCTTCTGCAGGGCAAGAATCTCGTCACGGGACAGCCACTGATTACGCCGCAATTCCCGCACACGGCCCATGACCCCGGAACCGGTCATCCGGTGATACAGAGGGAAGATAATATTACGCAGGAGAAAAGGATTCATTTTAGCCCCGAAATTTGGCGCAAATACGCCCCGGCAAGTAAAGCCCGTCCAAACCAACTATGGAATAACGAGCCTTTATGGCGTTCAATCCCGCTGATAAAATAGCGGCTGCCGGCATATCCCAAAGGATCACCGCCCGGAATCTGATAACGAGTGAAACTCCCCACCCGTTTCACCTGCTCCGGGCCCACACCGAAATAATTTCTGAAACTGCTCTGGTCCCGGGACGCAAGCGTCCAGGCCTTATACCCCGCTCTTCTGGCAAGGGTAAGGACAATATCCCGATATCCGCCTCCAGGCCAGCAGATATACTCTACCTTCTTTTGGAGATTTTCCTCGATACGCCTTCGAGATTCTATCAATTCAAAAAAAATTCTCTGCTCATATTCCTCTTCCGTCTCAGTCCGGCCCTCACTGCCATATTTCTCCATGAGCGAGACATGATAACCGCGAAGCCTTTCCTTCCACCCCTCCTTGCAAAAAAAATCAGCGCCGCCATGTTTGCTGACAAAATCAGCCATTTCCTCCAGAACCCCTTCCGGCGGAAAATACCTCCTGCAGACAAGGGCTTTTTCATGAGCATACACAGGAGTCCCAGCAGGAATAAAACCGCTTTGATCCTCCGCCATATAATACGGTTTTTTCTCCGGTTTGGCATTCCAGGCAAGCCAGGGATAACGATTGTCCCCCGGCCGGTGAAAATCCTTCACCTCCGGGCCGGAATAGTACCACGTATGCGTCAGGGAGTGAGATTGGATATCCACAAGCCCCGATGCCTCCATAATCCGCATCTCGGGCCAGCTCAAAAATCCGGTGGTTTGGAGCCGGGAACCCGGCACCTTGCCCGCCGCCACATCCTCCATGGTCGGCCTGGCCGTTATGGAATCGTCAACAAACTCGGGGTTGACAAATATTGTCCCCTTGGCTCCATATTTCCTGAGAAGAGGATAGACAAAAACCCAGTTGTCGAGATAACCATCATCAAAAGTCAGCATGACGGACTTCCCGGAGACCTTTCGGCGTCCACTCATATGCTCATACAGATCGTCCCAGAAAAGAAACTGATAACCGGCCCGCGCAAGATGGGCGATCTTTTCTTCAAAACACTCAAGGGGCTCGGAGATATGGGAAAAACACCAATCCGTTTCCGCCAGCCCCACACTGTGGAACATTACCACCGGAATAATTTCATCATTCGCCAGCATTGACTCCTCTCTTTGAAAGCAACTCTGTAAACAACTTCTCGTAACGCCCGCAGATTGCCTCGCGGCTGTAAAGTGACACAACAGTGTTTCGACCTTCCCGTCCAAGCGCCTTTCTCAGATTGACATCCTGGGCCAACCGCATAATCGCATTGGCAAGATCTTCAGGGCGGCCACATTCCACGAGAAGACCATTGACACCATCCCTGATAACCTCGGGAATACCCCCTACACGGGTCGCAACCATGGGGACACCTGCCGCCATGGCCTCCAGCATGGCAACCGGAATCCCTTCCCGGATGGACGAGAAAACAACAAGTTCAAAACGCCTCAACCACTCATCAATATTTGACTGAAAACCGGGGAACCGGACAACCCCGGCAATTCCCAGTTCGCGCGCCATATTCTCAAGCTGAGAACGGGCCGGACCGTCACCAAGAAAAACCAGCTCCGCCTTCATTCCTGAATCCACAACCCTGGAAAATGCCCGAAGCAATGTCGGATAGTCCTTGGCATCAACCATCCGTCCCACTGCCCCCAACATTACAGACGACTTATCATGGTACTCAACTGATTGCTCAGGAATCTCGACACAAGGTGGAATGACCATGATTTTATCAGCCGGGATATCCGCTGACTGAATACGAATATCCCGAATATCCTGTGAAACGGCAACCCGCATGGTGGAAAGGGGGGAAATGACCCCCCGCTCGATCCAATGATGGATGGAGTTTTTCCAGAGATTTTTTCCATGCTCCGTGGTGATAACAACCGGAACCTTCGCCAACCTTGCCGCAATAACAACATAAAGGTTCGTATGGAACATGTGGGCCTGTACCACATGAGGCTGAATTTCTCTGAACAGATGGACGAGACGCCGGATACAACCGATCTGTCCCCAGCGTGCAAGGGGGGCGTGGTGTTTACTGATATCTTTTGCTAACGCATGGACAAGGTGGCTCTCGATGGGCTGAAAAAAAATAAGATGGCATTCCTGACCAGCCTTGCTTAACCCATTTAAGAGCTGAACCACCTGATTCTCAGCACCGCCTATCTGAAGGCCGCCTACAACCTCAATAATTCTCATTTTAACCGCGCCTCTTGCATGACGAGTTGACCGTTCCTGAGGACAACAGCGGAATAGGCCCAAAAAAGAAACAGGGGCTGCATAACATTCACCCCAAACATTGCCACGGCAAGGCCCGAGAGTCCGGCAAAATAACTCAACGCCAGTATTGTCAGGTCACGATCAGACGAATCACGGGCGATCAGCCAACTCCCGCGAAAAAGTGACCACAAAACCATAAGAAAAAGACCAAGCCCAATTATCCCGTATTGAACAAGATAGAGAAGGTAGTCATTGTGCGAATTACCCCAAATACGAAAATTTTTTTTCATCAAAGGGATAAAGGTCCCTTGTCCGTGGCCGAAAATCGGACTTCTGAGAAAGAGCTGAAAACCGTTCGCCCAGAGTATGGTTCTGCCGGATGTTAATTCACTGGCATCTTTGGCCTTGGAAGGATCGAAGCGCGCTATCACCACCTTTTTCACATTATCAGGGGCCACAAGGTACGCGGAGGTCAAAAGGACAGGCAATCCCAAAAGAAGCACGAGGATGAAAACTCCCGGGCGAAGGAGCCTTTTCCGGGAAAAGGCAAAAAGATACACACAAATCACGCAGATAAAAGACAACACCCCCCCACGGGATCCAGTAATGAGAAGCGAAATGCAAGCCAAAAAAATTAATGCGCCAAAGATGATTTTTTTCTTTTTTGTACCGGCAAAGAGTGCCCCGGAAAACATTACCGGAAGAAAAAGTACAAGATAGGCCGCGTACTGGTTTGGTTCCGCAAAGCCGGCGGATCTGTCTTGGGCGACCTTAATCGTTCCCAATTGAAAGAAACCAGTAGAGGCAGATATTGCCGTCACAACTGTAACAGTAAAAAAAACCAGCAATCCAAAAAGTGCCAATCGACAATGCCTTTCATCATCAAGCGTATTATATAAGATAAAAAACAGAAGAACAGGATTCAGCCACCCTTTCAGCAGGGTCAACTCTCCCCAGAGGGTAATGTCTGGCACCTCATTGAGTAAAAACTTTATGGGGATCGTGGCCGCTATCACACCAAACAACAGAAGAAGATATCCGTTGATTCTATTGAATTCAAACAACCTTTTTTTCCTGACAACAGTGAAACACCAGGCCATCAACATGAGATAAAAAGAAAAGTTCATGAGACTCGCCCCGTGTATGGAGGTAAGCTTGAAGCCAAGAACGTTTTCCGCCCAGAACGAAAAAAGAAAAAAATAAAAGAGGATAACAGATATCATAATTAATATTTCCCAGAACAGAATCTGGGGATGATTGCCCCCCTTAAAGAATCAATTTCGGAGCGTGTTGCAATCTTCAACCCAAAACCTGCAATACAAAATGAAAAAAGAAAAAGTACCGCATTCACCATCAGCATAAACAATGGAGACAAAACAATATTAGACTGAACAACAACTATGGGAATCGCGGCGATGAGGGCAGCGACCATAATCCTTAAATTTTCACCAAATAGAAGGAGCGCCCTGAACGACACTCCCAATACATTTGCAGCCTTCACAATAATGAAAAAGCGAAATAGATAAAAGACAACGACATTAGCTGCCACTGCCCCGTGAACACCCCACACCTGGATAAAGCAATACATCACGACACAGGCAACTGGGATCCTTAAAAAGGCAAGCTTCATCTGATAACTTGTTTCAGCGTAAGCATTGAGAATGGCTCCTGCATTGAGGCCACTTATAAGGATACTAAAAAGACTGAGTCGAAAGATGTTCACGCTTTCTAAATATTGGTCAGTAAAAAAAAACACGATGAATTCATGGGCCATAATGAAAAAAAAGACGAACAAAGGGAAAAAAAAGATGTTCATTTTCCGCAAGGAGCCACCCCAAACGGCATGTATTCGGGATGTATCACCCTCCTTTTGGCAGCGAGCAAGCTCAGGAACCATTACACTTGATACCGACGAGGTAATAAGGCCAATAAAAGGAAGATTGTACGTGCCAACAGCATAAGTTGCAAATATAGCAGGAGTAAAAAGAAAGGTGACAAATAAACTGTGAAGCTTGTCCTGTATCAGAAATGCCACGTTCGCGAACCCAATTGGAATAGAATATGCGAATTGGGTTCGCCAAAATGGAATACTGATATTTCTCAAAGAAAGCCGATAGTTACTCCGGAGATAAACCCACTGGTAGATACATCGGCCAAGTGCAAAAAAGGTGAGGGCGACGAATATGGAAAAAATACTGCGAGTAGCAAGGGCAATGACAACAACTGTAAGCGATCGAACAAACTCAGAAATAACCTTTACAAAAGTTGAAAGGTGCGACCTCCCTTCTGCTATCATGATGGTTTCGATACAAGAAGAGACAATCATAAGGAAAATGTATATAGCCATGACAGGGATATAACTGATCATCTGCGGGTTGTTCATGAGCTTCGCAATACTTCCCTTAAAAAAAAGAAGCAAAACGAGACATACAAACCCAGCAGCAACGACAAAAAGAAATGTTTGTACAACGAGGGCGTCCTTTCTTTCTGGCTCGCGAGGAAGAAAATAGTAGATCCCCTGGGTCACACCCAACTGGCCTATGGGGAAAAGGGTGGTGAAGATCAAAAAAAGTTGCTGATATAAACCATATTCTACGCGGGGAAAAACCCTTACAAGAACTATAGGGACTGCAATACCAAAAAGGAGGGCGACAAAATGCCCGACAAACAGTATAGTTGCCTGCTCGGTAAGAGACCTCTTTCTCAAAACATGTTGAACGTCCATCTTTTTTATTCTCCAGGAGATAGCTTGACTGGAAGTAGGCCCAACCAGATTTCACTATTCGCTTTCATTCTTACCAATCAAGATATCACTAATGAGCTGCAAGTATTCCAAGGCCAGATAATCCCAATGCAATTGTTCCACCCCATGAAGCTGAAAATGGTGTTTGATTTTCAACAATTCGGTCAAAGCAAGACCAACGGCATAAGGATCATCAATTGGAGCAAATTTTCCGCAATCCCGTTCTGACATAAACCGTTCAACTTCAGAGTGCTTAGGAGCAATAGCCAGGATCGGTTTGCGGGCTGACAGATAGTCGAAAATTTTGTAAGGCAGAGCATATGAAACATCACTACCTGAGATAAGGGTCAAGACATCACCCTTCTTCAATTCAGCAACCATTTCATTATGAGGCAACGGTTCATGACACCTTACAAGGTCTTCTGCACCCTGAGTTTGAATCTTCTCCTTGTCCGATAACGGGACGGAACCATACACATCGAATACTATCTCGTTTCTTTTGAACGCCCCCTGTTCAATCAGCTTGAGGATAGGGGCAAGCACCAGCCAAATATTTCGCTCACCGTAGAATTGGCCAGCATAAATAATTCTTTTCCGTTTATCCCCAGCAAATAACGGGGCCTGGCATGATGACACACTATTAGGGTCTAAACCGTTGGTGATCGTCCGGTGCTCCCCGCTCAACCAGCGAGGGAAATGACTATTAAACTCTTCTCCCATCGTTTTCGTCACGAAAACAAGCGCAGCGGCCTGTTGCACCACCCATCTTTCCAGTAACCGATGCCATTTTAGAGAAAAAAATTTCTTTTTTGGCCATGAATACCCGGTCCATGGATCCCTGTAATCAATAATTAATTTTTTTCCAGTTAATTTGGAAATAATAGCTCCAACCAATAAACTGGTGAATGGCGGACAGGTAGCTATAATAATATCAACGTCTCTTGCCCAAACCTGATAAATGCCGTGACTAACAGCTGGCAACAACCAACCCACAAACGGGTCTGGGGTGCTCGCAGACACAAGCATTCGTAAATAAACCTTGCGTACCAGACCAATACTCTGAACAGGAAATGGCAAAAGACTCACAATTCTATAATAAATAAATTTAAGGAGAATA
>DYRE01000075.1 GCA_020718965.1 Desulfomonile tiedjei | reverse complement strand
CTAAAACCAACATTTTGGATCTCAAGCTCCAGGATGCTCTTTGTCCTGACAACGGATCAGTCTCGACCGGGAAACGAAATTCCCGAAAAGCATCCTCGGGCATTGTCATTTCTGGAGGGTTTCCTGAAAGCCAATTCGCTGAGGAAGAATCAGCGTGTCTGGAATTCGTCACGCCGCTATCAGTGGCCATGGGCGCATCCAGATTATGGACTGACAGAGGACCGGTGTTGCCATCTTGCTCAAGAGGCGGCGACTCTGTTACGCCCTCGGCTCCGCATTTTGGACAACGAACGCCAGTCTTGGATCCTGCGGCTATATCATTTTCATTTACTTTCAACAGGGTCTCGCAACTGAAACATTTAACAACCATTTTTATAATCCGCCTACACTTTTTTCCTGATTAAATTCAGGATTTCCCCGTTATCTGGAAAACGACCGACCTTTTTTTTCGAAAAAATGAGTTCGTTTTCATATTCGACTTCAAAAACCCCGCCACTGGACATCACCAGTTCAGGTTGTATGGCGAGTTCCCGCTGCAATTCTTCCGCCAGACTAGCGGCCTTGGGACGGTAGTTTCAGCTACCGCAATAAGTTATCTTGCATGTTTCCCACATTTCAATTTCCTCCATTCAATGAGTTGGAACTTATCGATACGCGATTATATTACCTCGACCCGCGATTGCAAGCTCGACCGGAAATTCATCTGTAATCTATGGATTTAACCCTCACTTTTCCCATCATTTTGAGAACGGAACTTTGATCATCTTCTCCCCTCGAGGCCAGTTTGATGTGAGTAGCGTCTGATGGCGTCTGTCTCAATGTTGGATCAACAGACAACCACCCCTTAACGTAGGATTCAGCCCAGGCATGATACAAGAAACCCAGATTGTCCGAATAGACAAGTCCTGTGACGATACGTGTGGGTATTCCAAGTGATCTGGCTAGAGCCGTATATAGCTGTGAGTGTGACTGACATTCGCCCTGTTTGGATCGCAAGACCTCTAGTGCGGAAAAGGAATCCTTCATTTCGCCTTTGACATTGTCCGCTGTCCAGTTAACAAGTTGTATAACTTTTTCCAGGTCTGACGATTCTTTTGTAACAATTTTCTGAGCCTGATCCCTTATCTCATCGTGCCCAGCCTGGATAGACGACGTGGAAATCAAATACCTTTTCAGGCTGTCGCCGTCTTCACGAGAAGTTGAAACCATACCGTTAACCATGCGTTGGATGTCTTCCACGTTAACCTCAATATCGAAACCTTCCTCCGGTCGTCCATTTTCTGGAATCAGGACTTTTTGACGATTACTCCTGGCGATTAGGTCCGGATGAATACCTTCAAGCCTGACTTTAAGAAATTTGGTACGGCCCGGCCTCACAATCCTCTCCGGTGTCTTGACCAGACTGAAATCCAGGATGAGATCTTTTTGAGCTGCCCTTTTTTCCATGAACTGTTTTGCTGATTCCTGATCCTCAAGTATGGTTATCAAAGAACCATCCAGCCCCTTCTCGAGTACAACCAGTCCTTTGGGATTTGACCATGAGTTTACCAGGGATTGTCCATAATTGTTTGTGATCTTCCAAACCGCTTCAGAAGGACCTGGAGAACCTTTGACCCGGGAAATTTCCTGCTCAACGTTCTCAACTGACTGACGCTCCACATTGAACACATCGAACGAATACTTTGCGCCGTCATGCAATCCCCTTAGGGCTGGCATCAACGAAATAGCGCTTGTGTGGAAAATCTTGCCTTCTATAGGAAACTCCTTGTCAATCCTCTCATTTTCAGCGTTCATTTTCAGGACAAGTTTTGTTGAGTCCACCTTACCCTCAACTTTGAGATCTTTTTGATTCATTTTCACATTGGAATCAAAAGAGATCAGGGATAAATCCGGAGCCACAGATATTTTTTCTGTCATTTTGATTTCATTGGTTTTTCGCATCGCGGTAAGCCTCATGACTGAGTCGCTTTCGATGACAAAATTCTTTCCGGACGGCAATATCTTAAAATGGCTATATCCTATCTTGTCTTCCTGAAAATAAATTCCGTACCAGGCCTCTTTGAAGGGAAAATTTGATAAGGACGCGTAACCTTTTGCCGGAGCGCCTAAACTTTCTGAATCCGGATTGAGGGACCTAATTAGGCAACCACTGCTAAAAAGAGTTGTTTGAAGGCATAGGAAATATAATATAAACCTGATTATCATGTTTTATAGTTAATACCCTGCTTTTGATTATACTAATTGTTATAAAATTACTCAACTAAGTTTCAGTGGTTTTTAATTGACTTTAAGGGCCGGATCATTGATTTTAAAAGATTGTATCATTATTGATGGGGCGATTAGCACGTTGGAGCCCTAACCCTCGGAGGACATATTCATGGATTACAAGGATACTCTCAATCTCCCAAAAACCAGTTTCCCCATGCGTGCCAATCTACCAAAGAAAGAACCTGAAACCCTAAGACATTGGGAAGAAACAGGCATATACAAAAAGATCATTCAAAAGGGTCAAGGCAGGCCAAAGTATATTCTGCATGATGGTCCCCCTTATGCTAATGGTCACATTCACCTTGGAACAGCGCTTAATAAGATACTCAAGGACATGATTGTCAAATCGAGGTTCATGGCAGGATACAACTCCGACTATGTTCCTGGCTGGGATTGCCATGGATTGCCCATAGAGCATCAGGTAGACAAGGAACTGGGCAAAGCAAAGGCCCAAATGACTGAGGTTG
The DNA here is from genome assembly GCA_020718965.1 of Desulfomonile tiedjei. Classification (GTDB taxonomy): domain Bacteria; phylum Desulfobacterota; class Desulfomonilia; order Desulfomonilales; family Desulfomonilaceae; genus CAJBEZ01. Next base: position 6,351 of record DYRE01000075.1, on the reverse strand, counting down.
ATGTTAGAAAAAAATGCAGGGAATACGCTACCAAGTTCATCGATATTCAGCGTAGCGAATTCCAGAGGCTTGGAGTTTTCGGTGAATGGCAAGACCCATATCTTACGATGAATTACAAATATCAGGCGACCATTGTGAGAGAGCTGGGACGTTTTTTCGAATCCGGATCTGTTTATAGGGGGAAGAAGCCGGTTTACTGGTGTTCCTCATGCGTGACAGCCTTGGCTGAGGCTGAGGTTGAATATGCCGATTCTTCTACTCCTTCGATTTATGTGAAATTCGCGGCAGTGGATGATTTTTCTTTAAGGATCCCAGAGCTTAAAGGTGAAAGAGTCAACGTCGTAATCTGGACTACAACACCTTGGACCATTCCCGCAAACCTGGCTATCGCCGCCCACCCTTCTGAGCAGTATGCCGCGGTAAAGGCCGGTGATGATGTCTATGTGCTTGCCCAAAGACTTGTCCCAACAACCATGGAAATATTCGATAAACCCGATTATAGGGTATTGGCCGAATTTCCGGGGAAAACTCTGGAAGGCCTAAAGTGCGCTCACCCAATCTATGACAGGACTTCACAACTGATTCTTGCCGATTTTGTAACTCTGGATACCGGAACAGGTTGCGTCCACATAGCGCCCGGTCACGGTCAGGAAGATTATGAAGTAGGTCGTCTTTACAACATAGATGTCTACGCCCCTGTCGATGATCGAGGAAGATTTACAGATGAGGTGGGTTTCTTTGCCGGTAAATTCGTTTTCAGCGCCAATCGTGAAATCATTGAGAAGCTTGCAGAGGTTGGAGCTCTGATGGCCTCAGAGGAAATGAGTCATAGTTATCCTCATTGTTGGCGTTGCAAGAAACCGGTAATCTTCAGGGCGACACATCAATGGTTCATCTCCATGGACCAGACAGGGCTTAGGGACTCGGCTCTAAAAGCCATAGACACCGTAAAGTGGATTCCCAGGTGGGGGAGAGACAGAATTTACGGAATGATCGAGCATAGACCGGACTGGTGTATCTCAAGACAGCGCAGTTGGGGTGTTCCCATTACTGCCGTAAGGTGTTCGGAATGTGATTCGGTGGTGGCTCCGCCTGAATTGTTCGAAAAAACCGCCCGGCTTTTTGAAGAAAAAGGCGCGGACGTGTGGTTTGAATCTGAGTCGTCAGATCTGGTCCCTGAAGGTTTGAAATGTCCGAAATGTGGAAGCTCTTCGTTTATAAAAGAAAGAGATATTCTCGATGTCTGGTTTGACTCAGGAGTTAGTTGGGCCTCGGTGCTCGAAGCCAGACCGACGCTTGCCTATCCTGCGGACATGTATCTTGAAGGGAGTGACCAGCATAGAGGATGGTTTCACAGCGCCATGCTCACTTCCGTTGGGACGAGGCGCAAAGCGCCCTACAAGAACGTACTTACCCACGGGTTTGTAGTGGATGGCCAGGGAAAAAAGATGTCCAAGTCACTGGGGAACGTCATTCAGCCCTCCCAAATTGTTGACAAGTATGGCGCCGATATCCTCCGATTATGGGTATCTGCCGAGGATTATCGAGACGACATAAGAATTTCGTCCGAAATTTTGGACAGACTCTCGGAAGCGTATCGCCGTATCCGCAACACTTGCCGTTTTCTCCTGGGAAACCTTGCCGATTTTGATTTAAGTGAAAAGGCGCTTCCACAAGACATGATGGCGTTGGACAGGTTTGCCTTAAACAGGCTGAACGGCGTTATCTTAAAGGTAACGAAAGCTTACGAGGACTTTGATTTTCACGTGGTTTTTCATACACTCTACAACTATTGCACGGTGGATTTGTCTTCTCTGTACCTGGACATTCTCAAAGACCGTCTGTATGTGGAAAAGTCCAATGGAAGACAGAGAAGATCAGCTCAGACAGCCTTACACCATATAGTTTCATCCCTGATTAGACTTATGGCGCCCGTACTGGCATTCACAGCAGAGGAAGTCTGGCGTGAATTCAATAGAGGGGAGGACAACGAATCCAGCGTTCATCTGGCTTCGTTTCCGGAAACTGTGCCAGGTGTTGAATTGACCAACGAAGAGAAGCTGGTCTGGAGCAACATGCTTGCTCTTAGACAAGAAGCTTCCAAGGTTCTTGAGGAAGCCAGGGGGTCCAAGTTGATTGGCTCCTCTCTGGAAGCCAGATTAATGATAAGTGGACCGACCGAGTTTATTCAGAATATCAGGGAGATGGAAGATCCCGAAGGTTTTTTCATCGTTTCTCAGCTAGACCTGACCGATATTGAGTTGGAATGCGAGCCAAACGCAGAGGTCAATCCTCTCTCGGGTGTAAAAATCGAAGTCGAGCGCGCTCAGGGACAAAAATGTCCCCGTTGCTGGATATGGAGTTCTGCCATTGGTTCTGATTTGGAATTTCCCGAAGTTTGTCCGCGGTGCGCGGGAGTGCTCAAAAGTAACGGATGACAAGTGAGCCTGTTATTGGTTGTGTCCTGATGGATGAGAGCCCAAAAAGGTTTTTGGTTTTTTTCTCTGTAGTTTCGGCCATTATCATCGTGGTTGATCAGGTAACAAAATACCTGGTTTCAGATTTGATTCCACTCAACACCTCGGAAACTATTTTACCGGGATTTTTGAATCTTGTTCATGTTAAAAATTCTGGAGCGGCGTTTGGCATGTTCGCGGACAAAGGCAATTTAATTAACCGCGTAATTTTATCGGCCATTTCGTTTTTCGCTTTGTTGGCTATTCTATGGATAGTAATGTCCCAGCGTCTCGAAAAGTATGCTCTGATTGGATTTGCATTATTTTTCGGCGGCGCGGCGGGGAATTTTCTGGACAGGATTATCTTCGGAGAAGTAACGGATTTTATCGACATTCACTTTCGGGGAATACATTGGCCCGCATTTAATGTAGCTGATTTCGCCCTTACAACAGGGGCTATTATTTTCTGTCTTAGGCTCCTTTTTGCGAACAGGCAATCAACCTGAAACAAACAACGCCAGAGGAAATATTTTCGCTTGCCGTTAGAGTTACACCTGGCTGTCCCTTCAACTCAATCTTTAGAGGAGCCGATGGCAGAATAAATTTCAGGCTGACATGTCCCCCGGTTGAAGGGAAAGCCAACAAAGAACTCATAAAACTTGTTTCTAAGAAGTTGGGAATTCGTCAATCAGATGTGACTATTACAAGAGGAGGACGTTCAAGGGATAAACATCTCTCGATTAGAGGAATTTCCAGGGAAAAAGCGGAGACGGATCTCTTGAGTTAGGTAGCCAGGATTTCAGCTATGGTTCTACTCGATGTTCTCTTACCCTGCGAGTTAATTGTCTCAATTTCCAATTCGGCGAGTTTTCTATAAAATGGTGTTCGGTCAATCTTTTCGAAAGAAATGTTGTCATTCACGATATGTTCGAAACGGTCGCAACCCGGACCAAATACCCTGGTTCCGTCAGGTTTTTCGATGAAATGCGCAATTCCGGCCAGTCTGCATATCATGGGCCGATAATTGTAGATCAAGCATTTTCCATTGAGATTGGCGGCGCAAACAGTATTTCTATATTCTCCTAGAGAATCTAGTCGTTTAAGCTCAACAATTTGTTTGCTTCGTTGATTTATTTCCAGCCTGGTCGACTGATTTAAGGCGTCAAGCCCCCGTCTCATGTAAAGCATTTCAGCAAAGGTATGAACAATTAAATCTACCGTACAGCATTTCGCTCCATCACAACCTTCGCAGCTAAACGCAGATTGAATGGCCACCTTTCTGTAGATATCATCTATTTGTTCGTAAAGCTCTTGGAGACGGGAGCTAATACCAATTCCCTGTCGAAAACCGACCGTATTTCCGGAATCCATTTTATGACGCCTACTAATCTGTAGTTTTTATTACAAACTACTTACGTGATCAAACGAGCGTCCGGAAATTATTCCTGCCAGGAAATAGCCTCTTCAGGGCAAGTATCGATGGCTTCTTGAATTTCGTCCTCAGAACACGCGCTTTGATCAACAACATAGGCCTTATCGGTCTCATCACTTACTGCAAAACAATCTTCCGCAATAGCCGCACAAGTTCCGCAACCGCTGCAGGCCTCTTGATCGATAACTAACGTTTTAGCCATTTTTCCTCCTTCGTCTGTCAGGATATAGATTTGATAGGTTTGGAAACATTCAGTATCTGACCTTTACATGTACGCGTTTTTTCAGTCAACCGTTATTGTTATTGGAGTCCCCCTAAATTTAATTTTTTGTCGGCCCGCCAATACACTTTCGTCATTTTGTGGATATACATCGCCATATTAAAGTTAAACTAAACAATATGTTACATAAATTATTAAATCCATCTAATTATTTATTCTTGCGTGTTTACGCTAGGTTTTACTGGTCTCTGAAGAGAGCTGGATAGTTCCGTAGTTGCTGAAGAAGGGCTTGAAAGCGATGTTCCGAAAGGTCAGAAATCGACTATTTTCTTGACACTTGACGTTTTCGGGTCGTATAGATTCAACATTGGTTTTTAGTGACTAAATTTATAATTGTTTGAGAGGGAGGCTTGAGAATGACAAAAGCTGAATTTGTAGACAAACTGGCCGAGAAGGGCCAAACGACCAAAAAAGATGCGTCGGAATCCATAGAGTTGGTTTTTTCGACAATCGCTGACGCGTTAATCGCCGGAGAGGAAATATCAGTTCCCGGTTTCGGCAAGTTTTCAGTGGTGCTTAGAAAAGCGAGAACGGGTATAAACCCGCGCACGAAAGAAAAAATAAGCATCAAAGAGGCCAAGGCTCCGAAGTTTTCCCCTGCGAAGGCTTTGAAAGAATCAATTAAGTAATTCTTGTGTAAGTTATTTTTTTAAAAATTTAATGCGGTTTGAATTGCGCATATTTATGAAACGCACTATTCTGAATTTTGAGGCGTTTTGTATCACCTCATAGCTTTGATTTCATAGCGCCTCAGGGCGCTTTTGATTTTATGGGCTGCGTAAAAATATGGGAACTCAAAGTCCTGACCGGTCCAGTAGCGGATTTCAAATAAAATCATGTCAGTGGCTTTGAGCGCTGGAAGAGGAAAAATATGTTCATAGTTGGTAATCTGATTTATGCCTTGGCTCATGTGGTCGACATCGCTTTGTCAATTTATATGTGGGTGGTCATCATTTCAGCTTTGATCTCATGGGTTAATCCGGATCCGTACAATCCAATTGTTCGTTTTCTTTATGGGATAACAGAGCCCGTTTTTGCCTTTGTTCGGCGAAATCTCCCGATACTTCCCATGGGAATAGATTTTTCTCCTATGATAGTCTTGCTAGCCATCGTATTTCTACAGCAATTTCTGGTGAAAACACTCATCCAGATAGCTGACGCCCTACGTTAAATATTACCACCAAACAAGCATTGTAAAAACAAAACGACCGGCTCACTGAAGTGTCCGGTCGTTTTGTTGTCTGTGCAATATATGAGGTCAAAAGTCGTCGAAGTCTATCGTCAATTCATCATCGACAAATTCTTCGTCGGCTTCAAGGGAGGATAATAGGTCCACCGGACCACCCTCTAGGGGATCTTCAAAATCGGCAAGAGCTTCGGCGAGTGACTCTTCTTTCACTCGGCCGATGTAATAATCAATATTGTGGGAATGAGGCATGCTTGATCCTCCCGTCTTCGATAAATACCGTTGCAACGCAACTGAAAATAAATAAAGCATAACAATTAGATATTGTCAATAATTAAAGTAATACATTAACTAAAAGAGCAGAAAATGTACCCCCCAGCCCTCGTTGCTAGTGATCTGATTGAAATAACACTGGTTTTGTTATTCGATGATTCTGGTGATTTCTGAGAAGCTTTTGCCGTAATCCCTGTATCTGGCTGAATTAATCAAATGGAAGTCACGCTCTTCTTGAGTACAATCTCTTACGGGCCGGGCGGGCGCGCCAATCGCCACCTTATTGGCAGGGATGACACTTCCAGGACTCACAACTGAACCGGCCGCAACTATGGCCCCTTCTTCCACCACGCTTCCATCAAGGACCAAGGCTCCTATCCCCACCAGGGCTTTGTCCTGAATTGAGCATCCATGCAGAACAGCGCTATGGCCTATTATAACTTCATTTCCAATAATCAGGGGGAATTTGCCAGTGGTCACGTGCAACGCGCAGTGGTCCTGAATGTTTGTCTGTCGACCTATCCTGATAAAATTGACGTCCGCCCGTGCAACGGTGTAAAACCATAAATTGCTGTGATCGCCTATCTCTATGTCACCCAACAAGACTACTCCCGGGGCAAGAAACACGTGTTCTCCCAGTCGAGCCTTCATGCCTTTATATTCTACTACAGTTTTGCCATTTTTGAGTTAATAGGCTGAGATAGCAGAAGAATATATTGAAAAC
>DYRE01000441.1 GCA_020718965.1 Desulfomonile tiedjei | reverse complement strand
AGACACAAATATGACGTCACTGTTACAAATAGTATCGCTTATCCTTTGACAAGAGCATTGTATGGCAGACGGGTGAGACAACCCATTGGCGGCGACGTGGCCTTCTCCAACAAAGTAGCGCGGTCTTTTGCGGAGTCACAAATATGGGATGAAGCCATAGCTCATTTTGGAATCGATGTATGGATGACCACCAATGCGGTCAAGATTCATGGCTCAGTTATCCAGTCCTTCATGGGACGACCCAAAGTCCACAAAATCAGGGATATTGATTCTCAGGTTGGTCTCATATTTGAAGATGTTGTGGGTACCATATTTGAACTCATGCTTCATTTTGACTCTTTCTGGAAAGAGGTCAAATGGAGTAGACCTACAGGAGTCTATGGTTTCGGATTGGGAGATATCGAAGTGCCGCCTCCAGTCAATCTGGACACGCATGGTCTCTGGGACAAGTTTGTTTCGGGTGTAAAACTAAGATGGCAAGTCTATTCTAAGGTACTCGAAAAGGATAACCTCATAAAACTCGAAGAGGTAATGGATATCCCAGCGATGGGATTTGAATTTCCTGCCGGACTATGGACAAAATTAATTTATGATTTTGCGGTGGCTTACAAGCAAGCGCTCCTTGATCGAGGCGAACTCGTAAGATCTTTGATTCCTTTGCATTACGGTAAGACCCTGTCATTTGTTTTGGAAACTGAAGCCATGAATAATCAGCAGGTTGAAGAGTATATTGAAGACCAATGTTTGCAGTTCGAAAAGACCAAACCCTATTTGCTGGATCGTTGGGGGTCTTCCTGACGCTCTGGATTCTACAACCCTATGGAAATTTAATACTGTTTTCTAATCCAGCCAAGGAGCCTGACAAATGCCCAAGATTCTTATAGTCGACGATGAAGAAGGCATAAGAATGCTCTACTCTATGGAACTTCAGGACGAAGGATATGACATCATCACTTTGCCCGATGGAAACGGATTGCTCGAAGTCATTGAAAAAGAACTACCAGATTGCGTGATTATGGACATCAAGATGAAAGAGTTCAGTGGTCTTGATCTGTTGCAGCAGATCAGAAAACGATATTATGATTTGCCCGTCATTCTAAACTCGGCGTATTCCAGCTTCAAGGTAGACTTGAAAAGCGTCGCTGCCGATTATTATGTTGTCAAGAGTTCAGATTTAACTGAGCTAAAAGAGAAGCTGCGCTTGGCCCTGGAAGCTAGAATCCCCTCAGATATGGGTGATAGGTCATAGGCGCCTCCTCATGCAATGAGGCCAGTAGCAATTCTGCGGAGCGTTTATTGTCACTCATATTGATGGAAAATATCAGCAAGATCTATCAAACAGGGGCCGTCTCCTTGATTGCGCTCGATAGCGTTAGCGTTTCAATAACCCAAGGGGAATTCCTTTCCATAATGGGGCCTTCTGGTTCCGGTAAATCCACATTGATGAATATTCTTGGATGCTTGGATGTCCCATCAAGCGGGAAATATTTTCTGGACGGTGATGATGTATCCGGATTGGACCGAAACCAACAGGCGAAAATTCGTAGCCAAAAGATCGGTTTTGTTTTTCAGGGATTTAATCTGCTACCACGGATCACCGCTGTTCAAAATGTGGAACTGCCTCTGATTTATGGTGGAATTCCCTTATCGGCACGGAAAAAACACGCACTCAGGGCGCTTGAATTGGTAGGTCTTGCTGAACGCTCAAATCATCTTCCCTCTCAACTGTCCGGTGGACAACAGCAACGTGTGGCCATAGCTCGAGCGTTGGTAAACGATCCTGGAATAATTCTGGCTGATGAACCTACTGGCAACTTGGACAGCAAGACTAGCAACGAAATAATGAAT
>DYRE01000074.1 GCA_020718965.1 Desulfomonile tiedjei | reverse complement strand
AAAAGAGAGATTCCAGCCCGACCAGGTTTCCTGAGGCTCCCCTGAGATCATTGACTTGACACGACTGGTTAAACGCGAGTCGGGAATAGAAATTCTTACCCTGGCCAAGGAGTTGTTCAAAGAAGTGATTTGTTCGTAAACCCTCATACAATCGGGACATTCCGTAAGATGAGCAAGCAAATCCCTGGTGGAATCTTCATCCAGTTCTCCATCCACCAATAAAGAAATCCGCTTTTGGTACTCAGCATGTTTCATGGTCTGTCCCTCCTATATTATATACATGGAACTACTGCAGAACCCGCGGAAATCTTTTATCTTTCCACGAGTCCAATGATCTTTTTTCTTGCCCTGAAGATCAGAGATTCTACCGAAGAAACTGAAACATCCATTACTGAGGCTATCTCATCATAGCTCAAGTTTTCCTGGGATTTTAACAACAGGGCGGTTCTCTGTCTTTCCGGCAGTTTGTTAAGGGCTTTTTCCATCAATTGAAATTGCTGTTTTATGGACAGCATTGTCTCTGCATCCTGAGGCTCCTGAGAAAGCGGGTTTGACGAAAATTCGAGTTCCGCTTCGCCTTTGTCTCTGTCACCAAAAAACTTTAAAGTTTTTCTTTTTAGTGAACTTATAATATTGATGCTCTGGTTTCTGGCAATTGTCAGCAACCAGGTCTTGAACGCCGATTTTGAGGCGTCGAACTTGTCCAGGTTTTTGAACGCCCGGAGAAAAGTTTCCTGAACAACGTCCTCCGCTTCTTCATGGGATCCCGTAATTGATCTTGCAACCCGGTAAACCACTGTCGTGTGGCGATCGACAAGAGCGCCAAAATACTGTCCTGAGCCATCTCTAGATCTCGTAACCAGCTCTTCATCCGACAGGACTTCGAGACGTCCCATGAAATTCTGCTCTGAAAAAACCTCAGAAATTGAACCTGGAGATTTCGGTTCCATTAGGCTTTTGATTTCCGCCGGTCTTCTAACCGCTCTTTCAATGACTTCTCGAAGCCCCGATCAGTTGGATGGTAAAATTTTCGTCCCTCAAGCTTTTCGGGCATATGTTCCTGATCCACCTGCGCGTCCGGAAAATCATGAGCGTATTTGTATCCCTTGCCGTATCCAATCTGTTTCATGAAACTTGTCGGAGCGTTTCTTAAATGGATCGGTGGCGGCAGCGCCCCTGATTCTCCTATTTCCTTCTTTACGGCAATATACGCGGCCTCGAGCGAATTGGATTTGGGGGCGAGAGCCAGATAGACAACTACTTGAGCAAGGGCCAGGGCGCATTCAGGCATTCCTATGAATGTGCAAGCGTGAAATGCGGCTACAGCCTGTTCCAAAGCCTGGGGGGCCGTCAGCCCGACGTCTTCGCTTGCAAACCTGACCAACCGTCTCGCTACAAACAAAGGGTCCTCTCCTCCTTCAAGCATTCTTCCCATCCAGTACAGCCCTGCGTCCGGATCGCTGTCACGAAGAGATTTGTGCAAGGCGCTTATGAGATTATAATGTTCCTCTCCCTGTTTGTCATAGAGCAGGTTCCTCCTTTGCGCAGCTTCCTGCGCGACTGAGGCGTCAATAATTTTCTGAGGTTTAGCGTCCACAAGGTTAGCGGCGGCTTCCAGGATATTCAGGGCGGTTCTGGCGTCTCCACCGGCCAGGGACACAAGAAGATCCATGCCTGAATCATCGATCTCCAGGTTATGCTGTCCCAGCCCACGAATGTTGTCTTTGAGCGCTCTTAGAAGGATCGTCCTAACGGCTAAAGGCTGTAAAGGATCAAAAATAAAAACCCTTAACCTTGAAAGTAGCGCAGAGTTAACTTCAAAACTTGGGTTCTCTGTGGTGGCTCCTATCAGGATCAGGTCTCCCTTTTCAACGTGTGGAAGCAAATAATCCTGTTGAGCCTTGTTGAATCTGTGGATTTCGTCCAGGAAAAGAATGGTTCTGACGTCTGCAAACTTCAGATCCTGACGGGCTTTCAGCGCCACGTCCCTTACTTCCTTAACGCCTGCGGTAACTGCGGAAAAGGAGTAAAACCTGGACTTGGATGTGACGGCTATAATTTCTGCGAGTGTGGTCTTTCCAACACCCGGAGGCCCCCAGAAAAGGATTGAGGAGAGACGTCCCGCTTCGATAGTTTTTCTCAGAGACTTTCCAGGAGCAAGCAAGCGATCCTGACCGACAAAATCATCCAGGGTCCGAGGACGCATTCGGTCGGCTAGAGGTCGCTGTTTAAATGAAAGATCATCGTTTTCAAAGAGATCCATGCTACTTTCCTGCGGTCCCGACATGATAAACGCCTCATTTTACCGATGGATAGACAGACAACATTTTTCAGGAATGAAGCCGAGTCATTTTCTTCGGACAAATCGGCGCCGTCAATGTTCAAACTATATGATTGCAGGGTAACCATCAAGCGCTCACAGACAGATTGCGCTAATTCAGTCTATTTTTCTAGATTCTGAGACAAAAACATGGTACTCAAAGTGAGCGATTTATCTATTGCTCAGGACGGGGTGATCATGCAGAGGATTGGACTGGTTTTAAAGAAGGGTCACTCCAGGGCTTTAGCATTGGCCCAAGAAATTTCCCTGCTTCTTTATAAACTTGGAAAAGAAACGTTAGTAGAAGAATCCTTTTTCGACTTACCAAAGAGTTGGAGAGTCCGTCCGGCCAAAAACATAGCGGATGAAGTGGATCTTATAGTAGCGCTTGGAGGAGATGGCACAATCCTGAGAGTTGCGGCGCTACTAAATGACAGGCCTGTACCGGTGCTTGGGGTAAACCTCGGTCGGGTGGGGTTTCTAGCTGAAATCTCGCCGGAAGAGGCCTGTTCCGAGCTCCAGTCGGCGCTGGAAGGTAACTCGATCCTGGCGCAAAGGATGATGCTTGAAGCCACTCTACCCAACAAGCAGAAGATACGTGTGCTTAACGAGATTGTCATTCACTGGAGCGGCATCGCAAGAATTATAGACATCTTGCTTAAGTTAGGGGCCACCAGAGACATCGAACTCAGGGCCGATGGAGTCATTGTAGCCACCCCCCTTGGATCAAGCGCATATTCCTATGCCGCCAATGGGCCACTGGTGCATCCCAACGTTGAAGCCATGATGATTACACCTATATGCCCTTACTTTGGCCTGACCAGGCCGCTACTGCTTCCAGCCGACAGATCAATCGAACTGGTTCTGGTGAGAGGCGAAACATTTAAAATCACCATAGATGGCCGACTTTCCGCGGACCTGCAACTGGGAGACACTATTGGTATCAGGAAGTCTTCCATCCCGTTCATAATAATCAAATCCAGGACCAGAGGCTACTTTGAAGCGCTGGAAGCGAAACTGGGACTGGTCAAATAAATCAGGATAAATTTAAGGTCATTGCTTTATAACATTATTTCATTTAGTTATATTTATATGTTCACAAATGATTTTTCTGAAACATGCTGCGGTATTTAAAAATTAGCAACTTTGCCATTATCGACGAGATCGATGTTGAGTTTCGGGAGGGCTTTAACGTTCTGACCGGAGAAACAGGCGCAGGCAAATCAATTCTCATCGGGGCGCTTGGTCTGATACTTGGGGCCAAGGCAAGCCAGGATTTCATCAGATCGGGAGCGGACGAGGCTACAGTAGAAGCGCTTTTTGAAATTAATGAAGCTTCTGTTCTTCCAGAGGACCTGAAAACTGATTTTAAAGATTCCGGAGAGTTGGTAATTTCGAGACGGATCCAGCAGAACGGAAGGTCGAGATGTTCCATAAACGGTCGACTGACATCCCTTTCAGCGCTCGAAAACGTTGGGAGCAGCCTTGTCACGGTTTTTGGCCAGCACGAAAGTCATGTCTTGCTTAACCCTGATGAACATATTGAAATTCTGGACAGATCTTCAAACCTTGGCGGTCGGCGCCTTACGGTTGAACAGTTGTTCAACGTCGTCCGTACGGCCAAGGGGGATCTGAATTCCGCGAAACAAAAGTTCCTTGATCTCGAAGCTGAGGCTGCCGAGCATGATTCAATGATACAGGAACTGGCGGGTTCAAATCTAAAGGTCGGGGAAGAAGATGACCTGTTGCAGGAAAGAGACATCCTGAGAAAAGCTTCGCAAATTAGAGAAAAGGCTTACGAGGCTTATCAAAGGCTATATTCCAAGTCCGGTAGCGTGATATCCACGCTTGCGGAGATAAAGAAATGGATACAGGCCCTTGTTGCTCTGCACCCGGGAACCAGTAACCTTCTTGAAAATTTTGAAGCATCCGTTTATCAGCTTGAGGACATTGCGCTGGAATTGCGAAACTTCACAGAAAATACCCATGATGACCCTTTGAGGCTGGAACAGATAGAAGAACGACTTGCGCTTCTGAGAAAACTCAGGAAAAAATATGGTGGAGACATCGAACTACTTCTCGAAAAGCTGGAAACCCTTTCAGTGCAAGCAAATACACTAATGGACGCCCAACGAATTCTCAAGGATTCCGAAAAACGTGCGGAACAGGCCCAACATGACTTCCTCGCTCAAGCGAGAATTCTCTCACAGGAAAGGCGTAAGGCTGCGCAAAGCCTCGAAGCCGCCATGAGGCAGGAACTTTCCGACCTTGCAATGAAGGACGCCCAATTTTCGGTCCTTTTCAAGGATATCCCTGATCTAAAATCCGGTCCCAAAGGACTTGAGGATGTTGAATTCTATCTCACATCCAATCCCGGTGAAGCCGCAAGGCCCCTTGCCAAAATTGCGTCGGGTGGTGAACTTTCAAGAGTCATGCTTGCGTTAAAAGCCCTGGAAATTGATTCAACCGGACAGGCTTCGACACTTGTGTTCGATGAAGTTGACGCGGGCATCGGAGGTCATACCGCCTTGGCTGTCGGCGAAAGACTGGCACGGGTAGCAAAACGCCAGCAGACAATCTGCATTACTCACCTCCATCAGATTGCGGCGAGAGCCGACCATCACATCGCCGTCAGAAAATTTGTAAAATCGGGAAGGACTTCCCTTGAGGCCACTTCAATTGTTCAGGAAGAACGAATAGCCGAATTGACACGAATGTTGGGAGCGTCGGACAATGCGGAGCCAATACGGGATCACATGAGAAGCCTGGTTAATAAAGCAGGCAAAGGATCATAATTTGATAAGAAAAGCATCGCTCAAAGACGTAAAAAAGATTCATGCCCTCATATCAGAGCAGGCTAAGGGTGGTCATTTGTTGGCCCGAGCCATTACTGATCTGTATTCCCAGATCAGGGACTTCTCAGTGGCGGTAGACGGAAACACCGGGGAAATAGTTGGCTGCGGGGCTCTCAGAGTAATATGGGAGGACTTGGCCGAGGTAAGGTCTGTGGCGGTCCAGGGCGATTTCCAGGGACGCGGCATAGGGTGCAAACTTGTGGAAGCGCTAATGGAAGAATCTTTTGAAATGCGCATAAGGAAGGTTTTTGTGCTAACCTATCGAGTAAGTTTTTTTTCCAGGTTGGGCTTTGCCCTCATGGACAAAAATCTACTGCCCCACAAAATATGGGCGGACTGTGTCAAGTGCCCGAAGTTTCCAGAATGTGACGAAGTCGCAATGATTAAGGAAGCTACGAACCAAAAGGATTAATTCAATTATGAGGGGCCGATGAAAAGGGCATCCATTGCAAAATTATTCAGTTTACCGTGGAAAGAAAATCCTCTCGACGGGCTTGCGTTTACCATTAGCGTCTGCTTGATTTTTTTTACCCTTCAGGGATGTGGAGTTATCAATCCGGGAAAATGGAAAGGTATTGAAAAAACTTCTTCGGACGAAGAATATTACCTCGTCAAAGATGTCTTCCTTTCGCCCGGTTCGGCTTACGCGGCAAAAGACAGCTTTGATCACCATGTTAACGAGTCTGTGAATCTGTTCTTTGTTCCACGAAACGAGACAAATCAGTATACGGCTGAGACGATATGGTTTGACCCTTCGGACCAGGAATTCAGGAAAATCCGTCAGACTTACGATACCAAGTCAGAGAGCAAACGGGGCATAAACCGTGACAGTAAGGGTACCACCAGGGTTCATTCAATGCCCACTGCGCAGCTTTTCAATCACAAACCCGGCCTTTGGAAGGTTCAATTGTATCTCGACGGAAAACTGGCCCGCCGAATTATGTTTACGGTCCGGTAGATTCCGGATAGTGAAGCGCTCAAGCAATTATCGGGATTTTGGAAAGCACGCCCGTTGAGATTTGTGCGCTCTATTGATTCAATTTCAATAAATTGTTAAAATAAATAGATAACGTTAATACCGGAGGTCCGGTGGTAACATATCGAAATACCAATTGTATTGTGTTAATTGCTCTTGCGATTCTCGCCCTTTTGCCTGCTCCCTGTATTTCACAGAAATTGTACGCGCCCGAGTACCTGTGGAAAAAGGGGATCGCTGAAAAAACCGATCCTGTAGAGATAGCGGACACGCATCTCGGCATTCCCTATCGAGACGATGGGGCGCTGGATGACCGGGGGCGCTTTACATCGTTTGATCGACCAGACCGGTTTTTCGATTCGCCCGGCCTCAATTGCAGTGGACTCGTCCTATCGGCCTCCAGGTTCCTCTTCGACAGGAACTGGACCATCGACGAAGCCAGGAAAGACCGGCAGGGCAACAGCGGGATTGGCTCACCACTCGGCAAAGACTGGGATTTTGGGTTTGATCTCATTCTAAACCTGACTGATGGAGTTCAGCGGCGTGCGGTCATGCCGGACAGCCAAGCAGTAGATCTCGAAAAGGCGGACGGCGCAAACCTCCGGGGTTTCAGACTGGACAACCAGCAGGCCTGGTCCCGGGTAATAAGACAGATGAAACCGGGTTACGCCTATTTAGGGTCCATAAGTAAACCCTCACGTGAGCCTGGCTACAAACTAATTCACTATCATGTCGTAATTGCCATACCTGATGGGAGGGGTAATGTCTGGTTGTATCATGCAACCCAGAGAAGCAATACTCACAAAATGAACATTAGCTCGCCCCAGGGTCTGGCCAGGTTTATGGGTCAGTTTAGGGGATCCCGGGGCGACACAAAAGACATAATCTTTGTTGAAGCGAAACTTCCTGATTTAAACGCCACGGCGCAGGAACCGCAGGATGTGACCAATACTGGAGATGACACAAATTCGTCCAGGAAAGATAAACCGGCGCCCGAACAGCAGGCATCCTCAACAACTCCCACAAATAGCCAGTCAAATGTGACGGCTTTGGAACATCCCGCGGAAAAACCGCTGGAACCAATCCAAAAAGAGACGACCCCTTCCTCCGGTCAGCCATCCACGGCGCAGGTAAATGGACCACCACAGGTGAAGCCAAAAGCGCCAGAGCTTGAGATATACCATCAGGCCGGCAAGGTATATAACAGGGTCCCTGATGTAGTGACACACATACCCAAATTTGGAGACCCCTCGCTGGCCTCTGTGGCTTTTGTTTTTCAGAATAGGGCCAATGCGCCCCGGGAAATTAGTATACTGCTTCGAACGCCAGGTGGAGAACTGCGGTATGATGGGCAAATTCCTCCTTCCAGCAATGATTTCAGGGTTATTTACCCTCGCGATTTCGGAACATCCGTGGAAGGGACAGCGCCATTGGGCCAATACGTGGAAGAAGTTACTCTTGATGGCAAACCCTGGCTGGCGAATGTTTTTGAGATATCCAAACCCAGGGAAGCTCAACCAAAGATACTGAATGTCAAAGTTCCCAGTGAAGCGCAGGCGGGAAAAACCTTTACGGTAACTGTGCAGGCTCAAAACAAGGGGGCTGAATCAGACTATGGTGGAATCACCGTATCATCCCCGGATCCGGCGGGATTGAGGATTGTTTCGGCCAAACCAGGCAGGGTTTATCCTGCAGGGAGCACCGTCCTTTCGGTTACCACGGACAAGATCCGAACCAAGGTCCCCATGGCCGAGCAATGGATTGAACTGTGGAAAGAAAACAAAATCTATGAAATGCAGGTCCAGATTCAGGCAGGCAGGCCTGGAAAGCACGCTCTCTTTGTTCGCTGCGCCATCAGGGGTGTTAATGTCAAGAGTAGCGTTATTCTAATGGATCCGGATTCCGGACGGACTGTAGATCAACAGGGGTTCCCTGTTCAGGTTTTCATGATTAATGTACGATAGATTGTAAATCCGAAGCAGCGTCATTTTTGGAAATATTTTGGAGCTCGACATGGTTGATTATATAAGACTGTTTACCGTATTAATGGTTGCCTTGATCCTCGGCGCAGCTATAAGCGCGGATGCGGCGCCCAAAGAGGAGCCGTGGTCTGAAATCGAGGCCAGGACGAAATTTCTCAGGACCAACCATTATATCGAAACTATTCGTGTACATTCAGATGTGTTCAAAAGCGCAAGGGCAAAGGGTGGGCAGGATGTGCCCGGTCCTTTTCCTGTCCATGTAATCCTTCCGGAGAATTATGAGATAGACATAAACCGGCGCTATGGAGTTGTTTATCTACTGGGCGGCAAATCAGGCTGGGATAACGGGCCCGAGTTGGGCGGCGCGACTTACTGGTCTGTCTGGTGCAAGACACCATTGACAATGGACAACCTTAAATCAGGCGCAATGACCAAGGCCAGCTTTCAGGACAATATAAACGATCGTGAACTCCAGATGTTCAATCAGTGGCTGGCGGAAAATCCGTATGAGGATCTTATTGTTGTGTCCGTATGGAACCCCGGCGGCGGGGCTACCGGAAACTATGAGAAATACCTCCTGGATGAGGTCATTCCATTTATTGACGCCAATTACAGAACTGTTCCGGATCGAAGATTCAGGGGGATTGACGGGGCATGCGCAGGAGCGGCGCAGGCAATTATGATCTCTGCGAGGCGTCCTGACATTTTTGCATACGCAGGCGGCCAGCAAACTGATCTGGGTAGTTACCCCATGACGCCGGATGTCTGGAGAAGCAACTTATCGCGGATTAAAAAGGCGGGAGGCATAGCCTATAATATCAACACAAACGTTAAGGATGGCTGTAACTCCTACAGTAACAGGGGGAGACTCTATGAACTGGTTCAGGACATTAAAGGCGCAGGATTTCCGGTAGACGTTCATGTCTTCGAAAGCTGTGGACACGGATATTGCGCTTACAGGTATCCTAAT
>DYRE01000440.1 GCA_020718965.1 Desulfomonile tiedjei | reverse complement strand
AACTCTCTTATTTTTTCTATACCTTCACTAAGCCTAGCCGGAGCTTTACCCTGTGCCCATGCCATCCCACGAATTCTTCGTATTATGGTATCCATGGACAGTTCCTTTGGGCAATCGGTAGTACACCTGGAGCACAAAGTGCAAGCCCAGATAAATTCTGAATCTACAATCTCCTGTTCCCTGCCCAAGGAAATCTTTCTAATGATCTTCCGAGGATTAATTTCTGGATAACTTTGGTTGAGGAAGCATCTTGAGACGCACTGACCACAAGTGAAACACATTTTCAGATCATCAAAATTGTCTGATTTGAAGTTCATATTTGAAGTTGATGACAAATCTGTATCGTACGCCGATTCCATTGCTATCTCCCTTGAATGATCAAATCCAGATGCGAACACGCTGCCAGAAAACGATCAATCACCAATCTTTTTAGTACATTCTACAAATTCATTGATAATTCTAGCCATTCTGACAGGTTCATTTGCCGCCATAGTCTGGTAGGATAAAATTACAGAATTGGATAAAACGGAATTCAATCTTCCGCAAATTGATTCCACCCGTGCTTTAGCCCAATCCGTTCCATTGTTAGAGCGACAGTTACCATGATGGCAGCCAAGAACAAGTATTCCACGAGCGCCGGCCAGAACCGTAGCGGAAAGGATGGACTCCGAGAGGCGACCAGCGCACGAGACCGGAAAGAAAATAGCTTCTTCATGCATAGGAACAAGAGGCATTGCGCGTCCAGCCGAGCGATAACATCCAAAGACTACAACATGTTTGCCGGCGCCTTCCCCTCTCAGCCTCTGCAATAGTTTTACGAAAATACCCTCAGGGAATCCGTTGAGATCCAGAGCGGTCATCGGACAAGCGGACACGCATATCCCGCACTCCAGGCACCTTGAGTCTGAAATTATCACACTTGACCGAGATGTCTCAGCTTTCAATGAAATGGCCATGTGCGGACAAAGACGTAAACAGGTCAAACACCTGACACATTGATCAGAGACAGTCATTTTATCTTCATGTATGTCTTCTTGAAGTTTTTCTATCCAGGATTTTGCATCTACCGCATTGGTGGCAGCCGCATTAATTGTCTGAGCCAGATCAATACATCCGGATGCGGGGCCAACGCAATAAATGCCCCGGCGAAATGATTTTCCCGCCACACAGTGAACACTGTCCTGAATTAAGCTCCCCTTAATGTCCGTTTCATCTGAAAGAAGTTTTTTGAAAGCCAGTGGTACATTTTCTGAAATCGGATTGTTAGCTACAAAGATCTCTTGACACTCAACAACAACATGGTCCCCATTTTGTATTGTGTCTTGTACTTCTATCCTAAAACGGGTAGCCGCGTCATTTGAATCTTGGATATAGAAAAATGTTGGCAGATTATCCCCAAATCTAACAAATCTGACGCCAGCTAATCTTGATGTTTCATACAGCGATTCTCCGAACAAACCTTTTACGGGAGTATGTCGGAGAATAACAACAGAATCACCTCCAGAGAGTCGGTTTTCAAGGGCTGCCCTTATTGCGCTTAGTCCAATGGCGGGATCAGTTACTTCCTGATAGTCGAGCAACAAACAAATTGATGTCCCAGACTGCTCATTTGTCGTCTCTGGTCTAAATACTTTAATTTCTTTGGGAATACCGTCAGGAAGGGGGGACGGCAGAGTGTCGACTGCCAGGAAGACGCAAGCGAAGGTTTTTTTCTGCCCATTGTCAAACGTTATTTCAATACCTTCACCGCATTGTACTATTTCTGCTGGATTCGAGTTCAAACATTTCCGCGACGCTGAGGAAACTTTGGACAGCGGTTCGATTATTCCCTTCAGAGAATCCTGATCAAAGCT
>DYRE01000073.1 GCA_020718965.1 Desulfomonile tiedjei | reverse complement strand
CTGTCTACGGATTCAGCAATGTCCGTTAGGATAATTCTGAAAAATGTTTCTAAACTTGCGCCCCCCGGAGGATGTGACGTATGAGAAATCAACTGGTCTGTCCCGATTGTGGCTCCATTATATCCGTTTACAAGAATCCTCTGCCGACTGTGGACATAATCATCAAGATTCAGGGAGGCATTGTTCTTATCAAAAGGAAAAATCCCCCTTATGGATGGGCCCTACCTGGAGGATTCATTGATTACGGTGAATCCGCGGAAAACGCGGCGGAGAGAGAGGCGAAAGAAGAAACATCTCTCAACATATCTGATCTCAAGTTGTTATCAGTATATTCGGCTCCAAATCGTGACCCAAGATTTCATACCATTTCCACGGTATTTGTCGCTATCGGAACTGGAATTCCACGCGCTGGAGACGATGCGGCTCAAATCGGGGTATTCGAGAAAGGGAAATTTCCATCTGAGTTGGCTTTCGACCATAGTAAAATTCTTGATGACTTCCTAAAAGCGGAAAGACATACCTCACAAACATCGTGAGAGCGCATACGTTGGACTGTTGTGACAATTCCCGAGTTGCAACCTATACTATTACTGTTTACTATCGGGGTAGATTTTTTCAGGAGTCGTTTAATGATTGGTGTATCAAAACTATATTGTGGCGCAGTAGAAGCGTCTGATCCATTGCGGTACGGAAGAATGTCCAAAGATCTGCCTTCTCATCTGCTTCAATTTTCTATGGACAAAAAACCTGTGGTTGTGTGGAACGTAACCCAGAGATGCAATCTCAAGTGCGTGCATTGTTACTCACGGTCAGAGGACAAATCTTACGAGCGAGAATTATCAACTGATCAGGGATTGAAACTCCTTGATGACCTGGCGTCCTTTGGATCCCCAGTTATATTGTTTTCCGGTGGAGAGCCTCTAATAAGACCCGACATCCTCACACTGATCCGGCATGCTACAAAATTAGGCATGCGGGCAGTATTGTCGACAAATGGAACTTTGATAGACAGGGAAATGTCCTTGGCTCTCAAAGACATCGGTCTGTCTTATGTGGGAATAAGTCTTGACGGCCTTAAAGAGGTTCACGATTCTTTCAGGGGAGTCAAAGGGACTTTCGAAAAAGCAATGAGAGCAATTGAACATTGTAAATCAGCAGGGCTGAAGGTAGGGTTAAGATTCACTATTAATAAAAGAAACTTCCAGGAAATTGATGGGATATTTGATTTGGTGGAAGAGCAGAAAATACCGCGAATTTGTTTCTACCATCTGGTTTACGCAGGGAGGGGAGCAGACCTCATGAATGAAGATCTGGACCACCACCAAACAAGAAAAGTGGTAGATCTCATAATGGATAGGACTTTGGACCTTCACCAAAAAGGGCTTGCTGTCGAAACATTAACTGTGGACAACCATGCGGATGGCCCCTACATCTATCTGAGACTCCTGAAGGAAAACCCCGCAAGGGCGCAACAGGTGATCGAGCTTCTCAAAATGAATGAAGGAAACAACTCTGGTAGAGGAATTGGATGCGTGTCTTGGGACGGTGCGGTTCATGCGGACCAGTTCTGGAGACATCTTAGTTTTGGAAATATCCTGGATAGGCCGTTCAGTGATATCTGGACAGACCCAGATGACGAATTCCTTCAAAAGCTCAAAAACAAGAAGAATTTTGTTACTGGCCGTTGCGCTTCCTGCCAATGGCTGGATATCTGCGGAGGAAACTTCAGAGTCAGGGCGGAAGCGGCTTACGGTGACATTTGGGCTCCTGATCCCGCCTGCTACCTGACTGACAAAGAAATATCTTCCGTTTGAACGGCTTCAAGCGTATTGGGGCAATTGTCGCCCGACAGTCAGTGGCCTTACGATCGCACGCGTAGGAGGGATTCCGGCAAATGTTTTTTGGAGGACACGTCAGGGCAGTTGACGACTTGGTGTTTCTGAAGGAGGCGGGATTCAACTTCGGGGAAGTGGTTCTTAAAGATAAGGAAGCTCGAGAGTATTGGCGGGATACTGATACAGGGACTTTTATAGAACCAGATTTCTGGTTGATAGCTCACGGTCCACATGAAGGAGACCCGAACAGTCTAACAAACCTTCTCCAAAACTATGGTCCTTCGCTGAGAGAGACAATCGATTCAGCGGCTCTACTTGGGACATCCTTTCTGACTGTGCACCTGTGGATGGATTCCCGATATGTCAGCGCCCCCCAGATCGTCGAAAAAAGGGCGCTGCTAAAAGAGATGTTCTACTATGCCGCAGAAAAACAAATTGTTCTGAGTCTTGAAAATCTTTCTGAATCCGCTTCGGATCTGGAATTCGCGCTTGAGCAAATCCCGGAAGGTTCCATCACTCTAGACGTTGGTCACGGGCAGTTGTTAACCGAAAAAAATAGGTCGTTTGAGATAATATCGCGCCTGGGAAGCAGAATTCATCACGTTCACGCTCACGACAATGTAGGTGGTTCCGGCGTAAAAGATGACCTGCATTTACCAATCGGAGATGGTATTGTAGACTTTAAAGGAATAATCAGGGCACTGCTACTGTCAGGGTACGACAATACCATTACACTGGAACTAAAGCCGCACGAACTGCTATTGTCCAGGAAACGGCTGGAGGAGATCTTTAAAAATATCCGGAATGACATGGGGTCATAAGACGCCGCAGTCTGCGTCTTTCAAACAATGCCCCAAAAAGAGGGATCAAATGAAACCCGAGAAAACTTTCAAAGAAATGGTAATAACAAGCATCGCCTCAGATTCCAGAAACATGCAGCCTGTTGTGGTTCTTCGTGAAAAAAGCGGGGACAGGGAGTTATATATATGGATTGGACCCGTTGAAGCTATGGCTCTGCAGCGCGCAATTTCCAAAGAGGTGTTCCAGCGCCCACTTACTCATGAATTACTCCGAAACATTATCGATAAGACCGGTTCACATATCGAACATATTGAAATAGACGATCTGAAAGAACATACGTATTACGCCACCATATACATTAAAACAGCCGATTCCAAACTGACAACCGTAGACGCGAGGCCTTCTGATTCACTGGTTCTGGCCACTTGGGCCGGAGTTCCGATATTTGTCAACGAAGATGTCATTCAGGGAATGGTCCAGGTTTCCCAGTCTGAAGAGCCTAAATCCAAAGTCGTGCTCACACAGGAAGATGTAGAACGAACTGATGAGGAGTTGACCAAAATACTTGAAAGAATGGATCCGGAAGACCTTGGTAACGCCTGAACCATTTTGATGGACTTTGTAAAATACAATACTAGACGCGCATTTTCGACTTTGCTTTTAGAGTTCTCCTAACTGCAGAGCAAAGGGATTCAAAGAAAGTCCTGAATTCGTCCAGCCACATCTCAAGTTCACAAAAAGAAATCATGGAAACAAAAAATAACGACAAGATCAGGAAATGGCCTGGAGCCCCAGGTGGAGGACCTTTTAGGCTTCTAAAATACTTCATTATTTCCGGTTTCGCTGTAATTGCAGTGGTGACTATTGCGCTTGGAACATTTTTGTACACCCGGAGCGTCGAAACTCTGTTAAAAGGCGCTGAGAATTATGCGCGCCTTTTGGCCGAGAACCTTAATTACAACATCTTCGTAGGGTTCTATGCTCCGCTTAAAGCTCGTGGTCAAACGATGGATCTCAGAAAATGGGATCAATTCGGAGCCCTTGACTCATTGATAAAGGATTTTACTTACGGGTTGAGAATCGACCGGATCAAGATAATCGATAAGAATCGAAAGATCGTTTACAGCACTAATTACGACCTCATAGGAAAATATGAGCGTGACAATCCAGCCGTGGATGAAGCCCTCTCCAACGGTAAAGACCAAACCAGAATCAGACAGGGTGACAGGTCGGCGGCCAACTGGTATGGAGTCTGGCTTGCGGACACGTATTACCCTCTTCGTGAAGGAACCGGCAATTATTGGATGTTAGGGGCCATCTACGGAGTCATACAGATAACCCAGGACGTTACTGACCAATATATAAATGTTCAGCGTTATGTAATAATCATTCTCTTGGTGGCCAGCGGCCTTATGGCTTTTCTTTTCGTTATGCTCACGTTGATAGTGCGTCGTGGCGAAAGGATACTCATGGACAGAGCGGCGGAGCAGAAGCAACTCGAAGAAAAACTTCAACAATCTGAGAAGCTTGCTTCTATAGGTCAGATGGTGGCGACCATAGCTCACGAAATTAGGAATCCATTGGGTATAATCAGATCTTCCGCGGAGGTTTTGGCCAGTAAATCCGATCCCGACATTTCAAAGATCAGGAGATTTACGAGTATCATTCTGGAAGAAGCGACGCGCCTCAGTCTAATTCTTACGGATTTCCTAAATTTTGCCCGACCTAGGTCGCCGGCGGCGAATCCTGTGGATTTAACCAGCGTCGTGACTCGTGTTAAAAATATACTTGAACATGAAATTGTCTCAAGGAATATTTACTGGTCTGAGGAAGTGGATGAATCCGGCTATGACGCGGTCATTGTTGGTGACTCAGACCTCCTTTATCAGGCTTTTCTGAACATAACTATGAATGCTTTTGAATCGATTGAGAATGGAGGATCTTTCAGTGTTCGTATCGATTCCGGTAAGACGACCATTAACATAGTTTTCTCGGATAACGGTCGTGGAATAAAAGACGAAGATCTCAAGAAAATTTTCACGCCGTTTTTCACAACCAGTCAGATGGGAACCGGCCTGGGGCTGGCTGTGGTTCATAACATCGTCTCCGCACATAACGGAGAGATTTCGGTATCAAGTAAAGAAGGCGAAGGAACAGTTTTCGAGATTGTCCTTCCCAGGCACGGCTCCACAATGCAATAGACACTCAGCCGTAAGGTAACAAAATGCCGACTGTACTAGTTGTTGATGACGAAAAAAACTACTTGTTTGTACTTGAGGATTTGTTGGCAGATGAAGGCTACAAGGTTGTAACCGCTTCTTCCGGTAACGAGGCTCTGGAAAAGTTGAGGGCAGAAGAAATCGACGCCGTGCTGTCCGACATTAAGATGCCGGGCATGAACGGTATTGAGCTTCTTGAAAGAATTGTTGCGACAGATCCCGGCTTACCGGTAATTCTCATGACAGCATTCGCCGAAGTCGACCAGGCTGTTTCAGCAATGAAGAAAGGGGCCATAGACCATATTCAGAAACCCTTTGACAACGAAGATATCAAGCGCGCTGTAGCAAGGGCAGTCCAGAAAAGAGGAATGGATCAGAACCTGCAAAAAATAGAGTCCAGTTCTCATGGGGTGTGGGGATTGGTGATCGGGGATTCTGAGGCCATGGAAAAAGTGTTCCAGATAGTCACGAGAGTCGCTGACACTACCGCCACTGTTCTGATTTCCGGCGAGTCTGGAACCGGTAAGGAGGTCATTGCCAAATCACTACACAAAGCATCTTCCAGATCGCTCCAACCCTTCATTTCGATCAACTGCGCAGCTATACCTGAGACCCTTCTCGAATCTGAGTTGTTCGGTTATGAAAAGGGCGCGTTTACGGGGGCTACATCCAACAAGCAAGGGAAATTTGAGATTGCAAATGGTGGTGTTCTTTTTCTCGATGAAATTGGAGAAATGTCTCTTAACCTGCAGGTCAAACTTCTCAGGGTTCTTCAGGAGCAGGAATTTCAGAGGGTGGGAGGAAACCGTGACATTCGGGTTGATGTGAGACTAATTGCCGCAACCAACAAAGACCTGCAGCAGCAGGTAGACGCTGGTCTGTTTCGTTCCGACCTCTATTTCAGGCTCAATGTTGTCCAGGTTGTTATGCCTCCCCTAAGAGACAGGGTCACGGACATTCCACTTTTGACATCATATTTTCTGAATAACTTTTGTAGAAACATGAAAAGACCAGTCCCAGAAATCCCAGCGGATACCATGAGAACTCTATGCCTGTATTCATGGCCGGGTAACGTCAGGGAATTGGAAAACGCTATTGAATACGCTATTCTTATGTCAAAGGGACGTTCTATAATCCCCGAAGATTTACCCGACCAGATAAGATCTTTTGCGGGATCAAGCAAGGCAACCGAAATCAGCGCCTCAGAAAACCGCGGACTGATGGAAGCGCTGGACGCCATTGAAGAAAAAATGATCCGAGACGCCCTGAAAAAAGCAGGTCAGATCCAGGCACAGGCTGCTAAGATTCTGGGAATATCCAGGAGCAACCTACAGTACAAGATGAAAAAATACGGATTGTTCAGTGATTGAGTTTGCACTGTAATTCCTTGTGGGTTGACAGCATATATGAATTACTTTATAAAAAACGTGATTTCAGTTTGATGAGGTGTTTTTGTTTGTAGACATGGAGAAGAGGGTCTTAACCATGCGTAACCTTATAAAATACGGAGTGATGCTGTTTACATTCTGTAGTGTTGTTTCAACGGCTCATGCCCAATATTACGACAATTCCTACTACCCTAACGATTCTTATAATTCCAGAGATTCTCAGAGGTATAATCCCCGGTCTTCGAATCAAGACGCTTCCAATTACCAGGATTACCCTGCCGGTTATCCCTCGCCCAATCTACAATACGACGCCAGGGACGCCGAGAGAATCTTACAGGAGCAAATGGCGGCTCGCACAGCCCAGCCGGAAAATACATCTTCATATCAGTCTCAGCCCCAAATGTATGACGATTATTACGGGCATCGTATCCAGGACGAGGGCCAGATACAGGGGGTTCTGGCCAACGCCAGAGAAATAGGTGGGCTCATCAGGAACAAGAACGGCAAGGCCTTTATCATCATAGACAAGAGAAATTATCAGTTTTATCTTTATAATCGTGATGGCAGACTACTCCGCATTGGACCAGTAGCGATCGGCAAGGGAAAGACCCATGTAGGGGCATTTGAGACTCCTGTTGGGATATTTCCAATAAAAAGCAAGGTTGCGGTCGATGACTGGATTAGGCCGGACTGGTATTTCATAGAAGAACGCGAACCAATACCTACAAAATGGGAGGATCGACGAGTGCCGGGATTCTTCCGCTACAAACTGGTGGTAGAGGGGTCAAGATACATTCATTACGCTGAGGCCACCGGAGGACGATTGACTCATGGTTGCCTAGGTCTCGATTGGCAGGACGCTGAAGCCGTATTTCATACGCTGAGTGTAGGGTCTTACTGCATTGTCATAGATCATGGATTCCTTACCAGGCTGGCGAGAGGTGAGTTTCCCATTCAAAAACCGGTAGCCAAACCAGAAAAACCCGAATCCGGCGCTACAGTAACAGCGCGTGCTGATCCCGTAGAGCCCGCGCCTGTTGGGGTATCACAAGCAGTGGAGATTCTGCAGCCCAAGTCTCTTCCCAATCTTTGGTAAACGCAAGAAGCTCAGGTATCCGACGCCTGATGGAAAGGGCCGCTTTTGTCTCAAGGAACTGGTAAATAGTGTATGGTTTCTATTGTAACAATGTTTAGATTTGGCATTCTTGTGTTTGTCGCATCTATTTGTGTTTCGTGTCTTACCGCGTCTCTCCCCAAAAGCGCCCGTCTTGACGGCGCTGCCCCGTCAAACTCAGAACTGGCGCAGTCCGATGTGAGGTCTTCAGATCGTGACATATTGGGCAAATGGGAATTGCTATACCAGATTAACGATAAAGGTGATCGCCAGAATCCCAAAGATATGACCAAGACCCAGATTGAATTTACAAGCGAAGGAAAGATCAATTTTAAACGACTGGATGATGAGCGCTCCGACAGTATGAAGAGCCGTCAGGGGAAATATTCAATTGATAAGGATCAGATTAACATAACTGACGACGCTGGAAACACGGTAAAATGGCCTTTCGTAGTAACATCAGATTCACTGGTCATCTCCATGCCCGATCAAAACAAGAAATTCCACTGGAGAAGACTTAATTGAGAGTTGAAGTTGGCAAAATCCTAATCGTTACTTTGGCGATAATCGCTTTCTGGTCCTTAACCTCTTTCGCCAAAGAGAATAGCGAAATATTGCGGTACGAGGTGACATGGAATGGCTCAAAGGCTGGGCATGGAGATGTCACCATGAAATCGTCGGATGGTAAGGCCAGCGTTACAGCCCAGGCAGTTTCGGATGGAGCGATCAAGTCATTCCTAGAGATCTGGAGCCAAATTAGAGCTACCTTTTCAACCAGAAATTTCCTACCGGAGTCTTACAGATTCCATCTGAAGTCAAATCTTCTTCGATCTGAAGTGGTTGACCTTTCATTTGACAACAAAAAGCAGACGGTTCTGGTCAATAAGAATAACGGTGGAGAATTGGAAAGCCATTCAGAAAAATCATTGGGATTGCGCGATCCAATTTCTGCTGTTTACCTTCTCCGTAATCAGAAGGATTTTCACAAACCCATGTTTGTCGACATTTACGATGGCAAAGACAAGGCGCGTCTTCACGTTTATCCCGACGGGACTGAAATGGTCCGGGTTAAAGCCGGCAATCTGGAGGCTCTGCGCATGAATTTGCGCCTCGAACGTCTCGGAAAAGAGCCCCGGGAAATCGCGAAAGGTAAGCTTTGGATCTCCAATGACGAAAATAGAATCCCCCTCCTCCTGACATCCTCTCCAATTTTAGGTAAGATACGATTTGAACTCGTTCAGGCCCAGATGTAACCTTGAATCCTTTTTCTTTGACCTTTTCCTCCAACATCCCCCTACCGCGCCATGAGACATTATGACATGTTTCAGGAACCGATCGTTCAGGAGATTTTTCAGAACACCCTGCGCCTGTGTAACGAAAGTTACCTGGTAGGCGGAGCCGTAAGGGACGCTCTTATATCGGCTAACAGAATCTCCGATGTTGACATTGCGGTAGAAGGAGATGGATACGAAATAGCGCGATTGCTCGCTCAGTCCTTATCTCTTCAGACAACTTTCGTGCCGCTGGACAGGGAGCGTCGGGTTGGTCGAGCCGTGGTGTCAACTTCTCCTGCCACCATCATCGATGTCTCGAGTTTCAAGGGTCCGTCAATCTCTGACGATCTTTTTGCTCGCGATTTTACCATTAATTCAATGGGCGTCCACCTTTGGGACATCTTAACCGGACGCTTTCCCCAAGCTATAATTGACCCCCTAAAAGGTGAGGAGGATCTCAGGAAGCGTGTCCTGAAAATGTCGACCGCATCTTCCTTTTGCGATGATCCCCT
>DYRE01000439.1 GCA_020718965.1 Desulfomonile tiedjei | reverse complement strand
TACAATGTTATCAACATGTTAGCGAAGAGGGATCAGCAACCCTCAATATTTTAAAAGGACTAGGCCTATCGTGCCACACAACACTTATCAAAGATTGGAGTTTTATGCGATTATTATGGATATTGATTCTGATAGCCATCCCTACTGTTTGTTCCGCCACAAGTCATCAGGAATATTTTGACACATACCTGAAAGATCTCACGCAAAAACTAAATTCAACAGAATATCCGGGACCATTAAGTAAAGAGGTAGCCAAGGTCGCTCTGGCCAGACAATCACTGGAAGATGGCATCAGCAGGAGTTGCAACGTGAGTATAGCCGGGATCTCCACCGGTGGTTTCAACAAAGAAATAGTAGACAACACCATATCAGACAGCGGTCTTTCTGTGAGTCACGCTTTTGATTCAGATGGAGGCCGTTTTTACGTTTTTAAGGGAAATCAGGCTAACATTTATTCAGCATTATGCATAAGCAAACTTTTCAATTATTATGTGAAAAAGTTTCTTTCGAAAGACCATAAAGATTGGTTGCAGGCGAAAGAATTATCCAGAGCCATATCTATGGATCCTGATTCATTTGAACTAAACCACCGGTTTTTTATTAAACTAAAACCGGATCGGATAATTAAGAAGGCAAATAGGCTGTACGGCCCAAAACACGATTCTGTTATTGGAATTGCGAATCAGTTCGGATCCAGAGATATTAACCTGAACTGATCGGAGAAAAAAAATGAAGATCCTGATAAGCGGCGGGAGCGGATTTGTGGGATCGAACCTAACTACACTCCTGGTTGAAAAGGGTCATGATGTTACTGTGATGTCCCGCAATCCTGACAAAGGGCCGAGTTTTCCCCCTGGGGTCAATACTCTTGCCGCTGACGCCATGAAGCCCGGACCATGGCAGGCGGAGTTGGCGCTGCACGACGCTGTTGTAAACCTTGCAGGGGTTTCGGTTAACAAACGCTGGGATGAGCAGCACAAGAAAATGCTTCGTGACAGCAGGATTTTGACGACGCGCAATGTTGCAAACGCAATGTTAGCCCCCGGGAATTCCGCGCGGATCCTGGTTAACGCCTCTGGCGTCGGCATTTATGGGTTCACAAAAGATGAACAGCTCACGGAAAACGCCCCGACAGGAGGAACCGATTTTCTCTCGAGACTAGCGCAAGACTGGGAGAACGAAGCCATCAAGGCAAGCGAGAATGGTGTCCGCGTTGTAAGGGCCAGGATTGGAATAGTTCTTGGAAGAGACGGTGGCGCGCTTGCTGAAATGACAAAACCATTCCGCTTCTTCGTTGGAGGCCCTCTGGGAAACGGGAAGCAATGGTTTCCATGGATTCACGTTAGGGACCTGTGCCGGGCCATACTGTTTGCAATCGAGAACTCGAATATGTCCGGCCCCATGAATTGTGCGGCTCCGAATCCGGTTAGAAACGCGGACCTGGCAAAAGCTATAGGCAAAGCGCTGGGCAGGCCGTCATTTATGCCGGCGCCGGCCTTCATGATCAAATTGATTTTAGGGGAGTTTGGTTCGGTAATACTTGAAGGTCAGAGAGCGATTCCCAAAGCGCTTCTTGACAATGGCTTTAAATTTGAATTCACGCATATTGACCAGGCTCTAAGGGATATTTTGTGACGATCCGTAAGACCACGAGAGAAAAGCTTTCTATACTCACATGAAATCAAGGTCCTAAGCCTTTTGAATCACAGGATTATTTACTGATAAAAAAGAGCTTTTTGGTGTGTTGTCTTCAAGCCTCATACTCTCTTTAATGGTTTCATGGACCCGCAGGAATCGTCAGTTCAGTCGCCAGACCATGAAGTTCAGAAATGCAGCGAAGCTCGCCCAAAGCAGATAGGGGA
>DYRE01000438.1 GCA_020718965.1 Desulfomonile tiedjei | reverse complement strand
CTTTCCAGGACCCATAACATGTCCGGAGCATCATCTATTATCAAAATACGGCCACAAGGATTCATTGATTCAAAACTCAACCTCAGAATATCGGCAGACTTACTTTGAATGTCGATCCTCTTCCGGGTTCACTATCAACTTCTATTTTTCCAAGGTGCTGTTTAACTACTATTGAATGACAGATAGAAAGTCCCAGACCTGTACCTTTACCTACCGAAGCAGAAGTATAAAACGGGTCAAAAATCCTCTCCAGATCCTGTTTTTCAATTCCGGTTCCTGAATCTGAAATTTTTACAATTGCCTCATTTTCTGTTTTTTCCACAAAAATTTTCAGAACTCCACCATCAATCATGGCATTTAATGAATTTAAAAACAAATTCAGAAAAACCTGTTGGAGAAGATTGCCGTGTCCCAATACCCACGCCTCGTTGGCGCTTTTTTCCACCAAGATCTCAACCTTTTGCACCTTGGCTTGGTTAATCGTAAGCTTGATAACGTCATCAAGAACTGACACAAGGTCCAACTGGGCCATGTCACTGGACGAAGAAGGCCTGGCAAACTTCAGAAGGTCTTGAATAATGGTTGAGGCCTTGTCAATCCCTGTAAGGATTTTCTGGACACAAACCTTGCCAAACTCTGGATCGATCCCATCCTCCAATAGAAACTGGGCTGAAGAATAACTCACCGCAAGGGGATTTCTGATTTCATGGGCAATTCCCCCTGCCATGACTCCCAGGGCCGCCAGTTTGTGAGATTTGAGCAATTCCATTTCCAGTTCCTTGCGCTCCCTCAAGTCCCGCCCAATTGCCACGATACCTACGGTATTGTTGTTTTCATCTTTCATTCCGGAGAAAATCCATCCGATTGGAAGGGATTCCTGGTTCTTTGCTACAATGTCCCATTCACCTTCTTGAGATTCACCCTGTTCATAAACCTTCTTGAGAATCCGTAAAATCTCTTTTTGACGTTCCTCGTGAAACAAATTGAAAAAAAGTGTTCCAGTAACTTGGAACGAACTGAGACCCGTCAATCTTTCCGCTGCGGTATTCCAGGTCAGTATCAACCCGTTGGAATCGGTCGAAAGGATTATGTCCCTGGCGCTTTCAACTATACTGGCCAGATGCCTTTGCGTTTTGACAACTTCCTCTCCTAACCTTATCTGCTCTGTAACGTCCTCCATGAGCAGCATCACGTTTTGGACCTGTCCCAGCCAAGTGAAAGGAAGAATGCTGTAGTAATATACCC
Source organism: Desulfomonile tiedjei (assembly GCA_020718965.1). Taxonomy (GTDB): domain Bacteria; phylum Desulfobacterota; class Desulfomonilia; order Desulfomonilales; family Desulfomonilaceae; genus CAJBEZ01. The sequence continues at coordinate 622 of DYRE01000438.1, read as the reverse complement.
TGAGAGGGACTCCAGGAGCCCTGTAGGTCATTCGCCCGCCATACGACTTGATGTTCTGGTCGAACACTTGACGAACCCTGGCGGTTATATCCATGTTTTCAATCAAAGGTTCCGGAAGTAGGTTATGAAGACGCACTCCTACAGCGCCTTCACGCGATTTTCGATTTTTCTCAAGAAAATTTCTGTTTACAGCTACCACTCGCAGTTGATCGTCAATGAGCAAAACCGATGAGGGGATAGCCTCCAATAACATTTCAAAAAGCTTTGCATGACGATCGGACCCCTCATCCCGAGTCATTCCAACAGGTTTAGCTTTCATGTTAAGCCTTTCTTGATATCACGTGTCGCTCTAATCATATTGAACGAAAATCGTGAGTTCCTCGATTGACCTCTTGTTAAACTACAAAGTTATATGGCGGCCAGGGACCGCTCAACATTATTTTATCTTTGATAGTGGGCTTGATTTCCTGGAACCTTGACCTGAATTTCTGAACTAGGTCTTTTCTGACAAGGAAGTAAATCGAGATCATTGTGAGCCCTTTTCGGTTCTGCACTTCCGGTAATGGAGACACCTCACTTTTGAAATTTACAAACAGCCCTTGAAATTGACGAGCGCACAAAT
>DYRE01000072.1 GCA_020718965.1 Desulfomonile tiedjei | reverse complement strand
GAAATGCCGCAACTGGTTTCTGGCGGCTTCCGGAGAGGAAACGCAGAAAAAAGGTTTCAGCATAAGTGATTTCTCGTCTAATGGAGATGGATATATATTTTTAAAGTATACTTATTGCCAACGCTTATGTCAAAATTGACCATACCTTACGCTTCAATTTATTCCCCCTACTCTTATCATGAAACCAATATTCCGCTCGTAGATGGCTTACCTCTCTGTTATTCTGAATCATAAACATCGTTAATTACCCACAGCCCGCATAGGGGTGAATTTGAAATGAGCCGGAGTTTGATCCGAAAGGCGCGTCTTTACAGGTGGCTAATATTCTGGATAATGGCGGTAACATATGTCATCGTTTATTTTCACAGGCTTTCCCCGGCCGTTGTAGCCGTAGACCTGCAAAATGCCTTTGGAGCCACCGGTGGTTTCATGGGATTGCTGGCCTCCGCCTATTTTTATCCCTATGCCTTCATGCAGTTTCCGGCAGGCCTTTTGTCAGATTCCCTGGGACCTAGGAAAACGGTCACAGGATTTCTCGTTCTTGCAGCGGTTGGAAGCGTTCTCTTCGGACTTGCCCATAACATGGAATCCGCTATCGTCGCCAGAGTTCTCGTGGGCCTGGGAGTTTCCATGGTATTCATTCCCACTATGAAGCTGCTTTCCAACTGGTTCCAGGGTCATGAATTTTCCATAATGACAGCAATCGTCAATGTCATGGGAGGTCTGGGGGCCTTGACAGCGGCTGGACCTTTGGCGGCGATGACGGGCTGGGTCGGATGGAGAGTTTCTTTTGAAATCATCGGAGCTATAACCCTTTGTATGGCGGCGCTTGTCTGGATATTTGTCAGAAACAGGCCGGAGGACCTTGGTTGGCCACCGATAACTCAATTGGATCATGTCGTGCAGCCGGCGCAAAAACATTATGAACCCATTAAGCCATGGCAAGGGGCGAAAATTGTGCTAAGCGATCGTCATTTCTGGCCTGTTGCAATATGGTTTTTCTTCACTTGTGGGATATTTTTCAGCTTCGCGGGGTTGTGGGCTGGGCCTTATTTTATAAATGTTTACAGATTAAGTAAGGCGGAGACGGGATCCATCCTGAATATGATCGCAGTAGGGTTGATTATTGGAAGTCCTTTCTACAGTCTGCTCTCTGATAAAGTGTTCAAGAGTCGAAAGAAGGTTCTTTTCCTATCCTCTCTGGGCCTGATGGTACTGATAAGTTTGCTGAATATATTTCCTGAAGGTCTTCCTCTCTATGCGCTTTTTCTTCTAATGTTTTTTTTCTCAATCACCTCCTCGGCCATAGTTGTCATTGGATTTACCACCACCAAGGAGCTGTTTCCAATTGAGATCGCGGGAACTTCAGTAGGGACTGTGAATTTGTTTCCGTTTCTTGGAGGAGCTTTATTTCAGCCACTAATAGGCTGGATACTTGACATGTATCCTCGCACCGCCTCTGGTGGATATCCTCTCGCTGCATTTAAGTCAGCCTTATTCATGATGTTGATCGCATCCATTGTATGTGTAGTTACTACTTTTTTCATGAAGGACACTTTTCCAGAGCACAGATCACAGACGGTTTAGCTGGACAGTTTTATCGACGCAATGACGTCTAGCAAGTTAACATCCGGTAGAATGGTCATCAGATGCCAAATATATGGGTAATACGTCCTGGGGCCCTTGGCGACACCATCCTGACTATCCCTTTACTCTATACATTAAGAAATGCGAACCCCAGAGCTACGATAACGCTGTTTGGATCGAGGGCTTATAAGGAAATTATTCCCGAATCATTCTCTTTCAAGTCTGTGGATGACAAAGAATCTTTGTGGCTGTTTCAGAATGTTGGGATTGAGGGTCCGGAACTTTCGAAAAAGCCGGATGCTGCGTACGTAATTCTAAAAAATCCCGAACCAGTTGTTTTGAATTTGAAAGGCATAGGAGTGCAGAATATCCTTCAGGCGAGTCCTTCGCCCACTCTTGATCGGCACCTTGTGGAAACCCTTCATTTGCGTCTTGGTCTACCGGTTCCCGACAGGTATCCGATTCTGAGGAAAAGCCAGACCACAACAACGAAGAATCTTCTATGGGTTCATCCCGGAAGTGGCGGCCGCAAGAAGATTGTTCCACTAAATTTATTTGCCGAAGTTTCAGGGATGATCCGCCAAAGAACTGGATGGGAGTTGGTGATTACTTTGGGTGAAGCTGATATGGATATCAAATCTCACACTCAGTGGAATCTGTGGCTCGAGAAGAACCATCCAACCGTCATTGAAAATAGATCGTTGAAAGAGTTGTCCGTAATGCTCGGGGACTCGCGAATGTTCGTCGGAAATGATTCGGGGATAAGTCATTTAGCCGCAGGGCTAGGCGTCAAATCCATGCTGTTTTTCACTGATACTGACCCAACTCAATGGGCTCCATGGGTCCCCTACGATCAATTGAAGATCATTGACTACCGATCAAACAACCTACCCAAAGATTATTGCAGCGAGGCGTTAAGAATAGTTGACTCATGCCTCCAAAGCTCCTCCTAAGTTTTATATTTAACTTCTTATTATCATAATTACATATATTTATATCAAATATATAATATAATATCTTATTATATTACGCGCATAAGGCCATAAACAGCCATTTAACGCGCTATATTTTTATACGCGCAAACAATTTAAATTAATACAATAAAATTAAGTTTATAAATCAAGCTTATAGTAAGTTTTATTAAACTATTACACTATGTTATGCTGTTGCAATATCTCATATAAATTCTAGTTTTTATTCATAAACATATAAAATTGAATATTTTTTTGTTGACAACATAAAACATATCTGTAAAGTGCGGCCTTAACAAAACGTTCTCCTGGGAGGGAGGGTATGATGATTAGGAAACCCCGTATAGTACTGGTATGTCTATGTTTGTTCACGCTCATTTTCGCCGCTAACGCCTTGGCGTGGAACTTCATGCAGGCTGCCGCCACTAATGACAACCGTGAAAATTTTCTTGTTCCGGTCTCACCTAACACCAAGGCCATCACTAAGGTGAAACCCCAACCTGTAGTCAAGACTCGGCCCGCTTTTGGGTTCCAACAGCGTGCCCAGGCTTTGGCGCAAGAGAGACTACTGCAATGCCCCTTGCCGACTCTGAGATTTCGAGGCTGGGAACTTGACGCTCAGGCAATGTTTGCGAGAACCAGAGGTAAACTTACATTCTGGAACAGCCAGTTTGGCTTTTCCACCTCATGGAACCAGCAACCGGAAATAGATTTCAACTCCGCCATGGGAATTCCGGATCATTCAGTGGTGGGCACTTTTAGCGCCCGATATAAATTCAAACCACGATGGTCAGTGAAATACTTGATTACGCCGACCGTTATCAATGGCAGCGGTAACCCTGGGAATTGGTTCCAGTTTGGCGCGGGCCAGTCACTCCAGTCCAAATGGGAAAGGCTTTCTCAGCAGATAGGGCTTGTTTATGATCCCATTCTTACACCAACTTCACGAGTTGGAATATTCGCCGATTATGTAAGGATTAGAGAACGCGTTAGATTCGGCAACAACGGATGGTCTGGATCAACTTTCGGTGGGTCAGCTTTTGATAACGACCTGGACATGGCCATGGCCGGGATCGAAATGGAGAAACTTGTCAAAGTGACTCGATCCTGCAGCACCTTTTCATGTGAATGCAAAGCTGGCGTGGCCTTTCTGGATGACGCCTTTGGCGCCGATCTAAGCACGGGTCTTAAATACAGTGTTAATCTTAATAACGGACGGTCTGGCTATTTAAAGGGTGGCTACCGATACCTGACTTACAAGAAAGGATATAGCGACACAAAAATGATTGATGTAGCAATGGATGGCGGATTTGTAGAGATGGGATTTCTCTTCTAGCCCCAAACTGAATTGCGGGTAGGGCTACGGAGGGAGCCTTACCCAGGAAATTTTTCAAAAGGTCTAGGGAAGAGAACATTTATCTAGGCTCGACCGGCTCCTTAGGCCTCTTCCCTCCCAGCTCGACATCGCCGGTCGAGCTTTTTTCTTTTTGTGCCATCAGATTCGTGTATTATTCTTAATATAGAGATACTAGCCATGGATCAAACTCTTCTACAAATAATGAAATTTATTCAAAGTCGGCCCGGTACATGTAAAACTGGAATTTGCAACAACTTTGGGCTCTCGGAGTACCGTTTAAACAGGGCTTTTAGAAACCTTTCGAGGGAGTTTGGCGACATCACTTTTGTTTCCAGTCATGAACACGGCGTGTATTGTGTAGAACTGGATCCGTGTAGGTGCAGCGGGCTTGACTGGTCGGACGGGGCGAGCAAAGGATTTTTCCAATGTCAAAATCCTCCGAAGTTTTCAGACGGAAGATGTTATGAGCACTCTCACGTCCAAAGCTCAGAAATGGCCGCTTTTGGCAGAAAGCTCTCCTATTGTCTCGGCCCTGCTGAACCAAACGCCAGAAACATATTGTCTCTGGGAATGACCCTAATTGAAGAGTTTAGAGAGATACTCACGGCTATTTCTCCTTTGACAAAACTGGAATTTGAATCTAGGTCGAGTTTAATGGATATGTTCAATTCAGCGTATGCTACTCTCAAGTTGAGAGAACGCCTGAAAGACCAGAGAACGGAAGGATTCCATTGGCGCTCCGAATTTGAATCCAGACATAGGGCATCGTCGGTCAACCCCTTCGAGTATTCACTCAGAAAATTATTCTCTCTCTTGGGTATAGCGTCTGATTCTTCTAAAGAAGAAACATTAAGGGCGTGGAAAAAATTGGCCCGAATTTATCACCCTGACACTTCGGGAGATGGCGGGGATGAAGAAAAAATGAAGGAACTCAACATGGCTAAAGACAGGATATTTAGAATTCGCCGTTGGGATTGATTAATATAAAATTGAACTGCGCAAAAAACAAAAAGGGACTCTTTCGAATCCCTTTAATTTTAACTTTTCCTCGAATCAGTCTTACCAGTAACTACCAAAAACGCCTTCAGCCGGTGTGGCCATTAAAGTTGAAGGCACAGAAGACCCGGATTTCTTACTCATGGGCGCCATTCTTCTAGGCGCGCTGTATCCCATAGATCTCACGGGCGGAGGCCTCATTCCGTATGCTGGAGGATAGCATTTTGCTGGCCCACAGACGGGCGGCGCGCACGGAGGCGGACCACACATAGGCGGCGCACATGGAGGCGGACCACAAGTCGGAGGAGCGCACGGATTAGGTCTACAATCGAGCGCGTCTACCATACGGTCCACTAGTTTGAACGGTAGAGCTACAACGCCTGTAACTAGCCTGAACGCGCCTGTGAAAACTCTCGCAATAGGGTTTGGCTGATTACATGGAGGTGGCCCACAGCACGGGGGTGGGCATGGAGGCGGTCCACAGCACGGGGGTGGCCCGCATACGGGAGGTGGTCCGCACATTGGTGGCACTTTACATACAGGGCCTCCAGCGGAGACCGGCGCCATCCCAATAGTCAGCATCGCTAAGACCGCGAAAAAAGCGCCAATGGCAAATTTCCCTTTCATTCAATAACTCCTTCCAAAAGAATCCCTCGGACTCTCCCTTTTACCCCTCCGAGCGACAGATAACCTGCATTTAAATATCTCTTGGGAACACCTTATCAAACTTTATCCATAAATGTCAACCTGTAAAATTACTATTAAACATAATTAAAAATTATTTCTAATAGTCTATTTATATTAATTATTCGTATCTAACTAATTTGAGTTTTCCTCCCATACTCCTTCGCTCTCCACTGGAGCAACGTCAGGACGGTCGGGATAACCCACCTTTCCACATCCAAAGTCGAGAGACACCGACGCCCCCAACGATGCAACAACTTTTTGACTTATTTCTTTAGCCTCCTTAACCCAAGACACTACCCAACTGTCCACAACCGCATCGTGATTCTTGTCAAATCTGAACTCGCCCCTCATCCCTTTGATCTTTGAGTTTGAAACTGCCTTGATCAGATTCTCAAAATCCGTTTTTCCCGAGACTCCGTCATTGACTAGGTTGAGCAGAATTCCTCCCAGATCACATCCTTCAGCCACTCTGGGAATAGACAGAGCCATTGAAGTAAATTTCTCAGGAATCTTTGATTTCAAAGACTCAACATTTTCAATATTTGTCAAAGTGGACACACCTGTGATGTTTTCTGCGATAACTCGATCCATCTTGTTAAATAATGTCAATGTCTCAGGACCAACGATGGTTTTTTGAGTCTTCGGGTTTCCGGACTTAACGGCCTGAAGGAATTTCAGGGCCTGCTCATTTTCAAAAGCGGCAAAAATAAAATCAGCGTCAGAATTTCTTATGGATGAAATCACTGAATCAATTGTAGCGGAGGAATCTCCGACCATAACCCTATCACAAAATGCTCCACCAGCCCTTTCAAATCCAAAGGCAAAAGAATCCGCCTTTTCGTTTGTGTCCTGATTGTTGTCTCCAGTGATGAATACTTTCTTGCCTGCGTTCATAACGGCCCAGGGGGCCAACGGTTCCGACAGGACATAATTATTCGGACTGGACCTGAAAACGTTGGGTTGGCAGATTTCCCCGCATACCAGGTTAATCGACGGATTGGCAATAAATACTATGACCTTTGCTGTGGCTAACGTTTCTACAAACTTTCGCGATCCTTCGACATCAGCCACACAAACAATGAAGTTAACGTCCTCGTCTTTTAGAGAACCTTTAAACTCTTGCAATGCCACGTCCAAATTTTGGCCATAAGTCTTCCGTAAAACGTCGACAGGACATGGGCCATTTTCCTGAAATGAAAGATCAAATCCAGCCATTAGAGATACGGCCTCCAATTCCATCAGACCGTTCTCCGGGTAAAAAAAAGTGATCTTCATTCTTTGCTCAGGATCCGTGCCCCATCCCAATAGCGGGGTTAAAACAATTGCCGACGTCAGAACACTGGAAACAAGAAACTCGCGCCTTGACCATAAAATTCTTTGGTCAAGGCTATCCCCAACTTTCCAGTCGGATGTAACAACGTCCTTTTCGGGTCGGCGGTTTCTTTTTCGAGTCATTCGCTTGCTATTATTCCCTTGAAAGCCAAACCGGGCTTCTCAAAAACATTATCAACTTGCCGAATTCTTGGATTTCAGCGCATCCTACTCTAAACGAATTTGCCTGTAAAGATAGTATTCTTATCCAAACATTTGGCAATTATTTCAGTGGGGAGAAGATAAATAATCAGTTGAGGAGCAATGATTGAGGCATGTAAAAAGAGGATATGGAGAATTGAATCTTCCCGGATGACAAACCAACCGGGAAGATTGAACGGTAAATGTTTTAACGATACGGACGCGGCATCGGGGCGCAAGCCGCCGGCGCAGGAGCGCAACTGTATCTGCTTTTCTTTATGGCCTTTCTAGACGGAGCGCAAACAGGAGGAGGACATTCCATTCTCACTGTAATTACTCGGCAGCTTCTCGGCGCAAACGAATCTTGGGAACACTTGACCACGGCCATCTCTGAAGCGTGGCCTGGTGTAGGTCCAATCCCCTGGTAAAGAGCGCCTCTCAGGTTCTGGGCTGTAGCGACAAACAATGCGTCAGAATTTCCAGGGACCACCGCAGTCACAGCTAGGACAAATACCGCTAGTAAAAATATAGACTTCCTCGACATAGCGTACCTCCAAATTATAATTTAACTATAAATCCATTTAATTTTAATGAGACAAGCAACAATTCCAAAAGTTCGTACTTTTTGAGATTGTTGCGCCTACAGTTTTACCGTATCAGATTAAACTCGAAATGACAAGCCCAAATAATTACCTATATTCCAAACAGTTAGGCTTCCAGATAGCTTTTCAGGAAACTACGCAGCCGACTTTAAAGCCTCCGTTCAGCCACATCTGAATCCGTCGACACATTACGATTGTCAACTCCCTCTCAGACCTCAGGAGGTTTGAACAATGGCTGACCTGTCGCCTCGACAACGCTGTTCCACAGTTTACTGTTAAGACCCACCTGCTTACGACCGGTTGTCACCAAATTGAACGGTACACATACAAACTGCTCGTTCCACGAACCCACCATGAAATTTGTCTTGCCCGCCAGACCCACGTGAACCGCATTTTGTCCAAGAAAACCACAAAAAACAGAATCCTCGGAAGTCGCAGGAACCGACCTTATGGTGTAGCTGGGATCAATGTATTTCTGATTCATTTCAAGACCTTTGGCCTGAAAATGTTCCTTGATCCTGTCCTTCAGATACACTCCTATGTCTCCCAAAGACTTGTTTCCCGAACTGTCGAAACCCTCAATGCCACAATATTGCTGCCCAGCTCCCTCAGCTACTACTATCACTGCGTGTTTCTTGGCTATAATTCTTTTCTCCAGGACAGCCAGAAAACCGTGAGGCCCTTCCATATCAAAATCAGACTCCGGGATGAGAACAAAATTTGCGTAACGTCTGTCCAGCGCAGCGCTTGCCGCAATGAATCCGGAATGTCTACCCATGAGTTTCACAAGACCTATCCCGTTGGGCGCTCCGTTCGCCTCTACATGGGCGCAACTAATAACATCCGACGCGCAACTTACCGCAGTGCTAAACCCGAATGACCTTGACAGGAACAGGATGTCGTTGTCAATCGTCTTTGGAATCCCAACGACACCAATCTTGGCCTTACGATTTGAAATTTCCTCACATATCCTGGCTCCAGCTTTGAATGAGCCATCTCCCCCGATAATAAACAGAAGCCCTATATTCATCCGCTCAAGGGCATCCACGATTTCTCCAATCTCCTGATGCCCCCTGGAAGACGACAGAATTGTTCCGCCCAGTTCATTGATCTGGGAAACCGTGTTTGGGTTCAGTTCGAGGACGGGGTGTCCGTATTTTGGTATAAACCCCTGAAAACCATATCTTATGCCAAGAATATTAGAGACACCGTATGTGTGGAACAAGGTGAGCACAATCGAGCGAATCACGTTGTTCAAACCTGGACACAAACCACCACAAGTAACAATCGCGCATTTCAGTTTACTGAGATCAAAATAGATTTTCTTGCGTGGACCTGCTTTTAGAAAGGACACGGGAACTTTGCCTTGTTTGAAGCATTCTTCAATCGATTCCGCGGAAACATCGTATAATATACGATTAGTATCCTCAACCCAATCCACGTGGCTAAGAGGAGAATCGATTTTACACTCACCCAAAGATTCAAT
>DYRE01000437.1 GCA_020718965.1 Desulfomonile tiedjei | reverse complement strand
AGTTTTCGGTTGCAGCCATACAAAATTGGACATCAGGCACAGAAACAAGCAGTAGTCATTTATGAAAAATAATAATTACAGATAGTTACAGATTGCAAATATCGACAAGTCAACAAAACGACAGTTTTGCCGTTGTCGATAGGGGACATAGGGGACAGACCACGATTTAAATCATATGTGGATTTCGAAGGACATGATACTAAAGTCCAACAATAACATTCTGCGGACAAGCCGCAGATGTTCTCGTTGGCCAAAATTAAAAAATAGGTGCCGAGGTGCGGGAGAAAGGATCGAGTGATTGACCGCGATATGATAGACCGATGGATGATAGTTCGACTTGGCCGTGAAGAAGTCATGAGGCTTACTGATGACGAGGAAAGGGGTGCGGAATATGCTCTTGGCTATGTATACGTGGACAGCAGTTGCGGAATTACCCTGAATGTAGAGGCATGGTGCAATTTTGAAAATGAACAACTCCAGGTCATATCTCGCCCAATTGACGTGAGGCAAAGAAACATGATGAGGTACGGATATTTCGTAGTCAAGGAAAAGAGGCTTCTCGACGCACACGAAGTCGCCGATCTTCAACTGTCAACCTCCCCTGATTGGTTGAAGTACTATGCACCCAGTGAAGAAGTCATATCGCTAAGAACCCTGACTCTGATCGATCCTCTTCGCGCACCTGGATTTCCTGATGATATTAAATTTTTGATATTAGATAAAGAGAAAGCCAAAGAGCCGGAATTGGTATGGGGACGTCTTGTCAGGCAACTCAAACAAGACCTTTTTGTCTGCAATCTCCTTAATGAGCCAACGCAGAACTATGGAATACACAAAGGTGATTTGCTTTGCGTCTATGTATTTGAAAATCCCAATGGTCTTGGTTCTGCGTGCCTCGGGAAGGCAAGTACACATGGATTGTCGTGAATAAACTCCACAACTCTCACCCCTGTGTGCGGTTCCAAACAACGAATTTGGCCGAAGAGTACAATGAAAGACTGGAACGAAAACGAGATTGCATGTGCGTGTAGCAAGGGCGGAGTGATAGTCACTGCGCATCCCTTCGATAACTTAATCAAGGCAGGTTGCCCTCCTGTCTGGCCCCCTTCGGAAATCGTTCAGAAGCTCTACCAGAGCCGCCAAGTTCGTGCATTCGCGGGAGATGACCTTGTAATCTGCACCTCCGGCCTTGGGTATTATTGCGACCTTCAGTCCATTCATAGCGAAGATGCAATAACATGGTCTGTTTTTGGTGCTGCGGCGCGAGCGCCGCAATCAGTTTTGGAACATTGGCTTGACGACTTATTCACACTTATCGACTTGCCCAGAGTGCGAGCGGAACATGCAGAAATTTTCCTCTGGCGACGCATTCCTCATCCTGACAATCTGGTCTCGGGCGGACCTGAGATTGACGTGGGTATTTCGACGGCAAACGCGCTTATCCTTTGCGAAGCCAAGTGGCTGTCTGGGGTCGGCTCAGCACAAGGAAAAGAGAAAGATAAAGACCAGATTCAACTTCGAGGGGAGTTTCTGAAGAATTATGGATCAAAAGTTTACCCTAATCAACCTGAGCTTGTCGTTGTAGGCATCGGTCTTTTCCATGATGCTTTTGTGAATACCGCTCCGGAGCCCGTTATTTTCAGGTCTATCACTTGGGGAGAGGTTTGCTCTTTGGCTTCCCACCCGATGGCTGAAGAAGTTGAACGGTACTTTAAGTGGAAGAAAAGTAACAGTAATGGGCCAACAATTCGGCTCAACCTGACCGCGAGAAGCGACGCGTTGTTTTCTGCACCTTCATTGGCGCGGTCAGGTTAGCCGGGGCGTTATACGGCTAAAACTAATCAGGAAACTATATGCACGTCGTAATTGACAGT
>DYRE01000071.1 GCA_020718965.1 Desulfomonile tiedjei | reverse complement strand
TGTCTTTGGAGGACCTGGAGACTCGGCAAGAATAGTGATTGCGCCAACAAGTGTTTCGGAGTGCTATTATTTTGTATTGAAGTCCTTTCAACTTGCGGAAAAATATCAAACTCCGGTTGTCATCCTGACGGATTTTTTTCTGGACAACAGAGTGGAAAACGTGGTTCGTCCAGAGGCGTCTGAGGAACAGAAGGCTTGCTGGAATGTTTTTCCTGACCAGTCTTTGAAAAATCATTATCAACGATATCATGATACCTCCTCTGGAATTTCTCCCAGAGCGATACCAGGCATGGAGGGATTCAATTTCACGGCCACTGGGTTAGAGCATTCGGAGAAAGGAATTCCGGATTACTCAGCGGAAAACCATTCCCGTATGACGGAGAAACGCCACCGGAAAATTCTTAATGCATTGGTTGACCTCAAAGAACCGGAAGAATTTTCACCAGAGGACAGTTTAGATGTAGGGGTTATTGGTTGGGGGTCTACTTTTGGCTCTATAATAGAGGCCGTCCAAAAAATGAAGAAAAGTGGATTCAGCGTTGGAGCGCTCAAGATCTCTTCACTATTTCCATTCCATGCGCAAGCTATCAGGAAATTTATGGCAAAGTCCAGAATTGTCCTTATCCCTGAGCTCAATTACGAAGGACAGCTCGCCAACCTTATTGGCCATCTTGATTCCAAGCCCGTACATCGTTTGAATTTGGTCACGGGAACTCCCATGCCGGCATCGGTGATTCAGAAAAGGATAGAGGAACTAATGGAGGGATTGGCTCAATGAAAACTCCTGCTAGAGTTTTGGTAGACCAGATTCACAACATTGAGGAATCCGGTAGATTCGCGGCAAGGTCTAATGCTCTTCCAACGTGGTGTCCGGGTTGCGGATATTTCGGAATACACCAGGGATTGAATGACTGCATCACCAAACTCCGACTCCCTCTTCACGAAGTGGTCACAGTGTCAGGTATTGGATGCGCAGGACGATATTCTTTCTTTTCAAGCACTTATGGACTTCACATGGTACATGGAAGAACCCTGCCGACCGCAACAGGAATAAAGCTTGCCAATCCTCGGCTTACTGTGTTCGCAATTGGTGGGGATGGAGATGGACTTGCCATAGGCGCAGCGCATTTCCCTCACATTGCTCGAAGAAATGTCGATGTTAATTACCTGCTTTTTGACAACTCGATTTATGGGCTTACAAAGGGACAGCCGTCGCCTACTTCCCCTATCGGTTCCAAGACCAAAGCCAGTCCTTACGGAACCCTTGATAGTCCATTGAACGCCACACTGATGGCATTGACCTACGGGGCCTCTTTCGTAGCCAGACTTTTCGCAGGAGACCCAAAAGGAATAACCGAAGCTTTAATAGAGGGTATTAAAAATCCCGGCTTTTCAATTTTTCATATATACACGCCGTGTGTAACATTCGATAAAACATTCAAGACTTGGACTAACCTTAAGAAATGGGTTCACCCATTGCCTGAGGGTTACGATCCTACTAACATCCGTGGGGCTTTCGATGAAGTTCTGAGTGATGACTTCAGCCTGGGCATTATTTACAACAGGGGAGCGTAACTACATATCTCCTGCCATTCAATATGCTTAAGCATTTATGGATTGTTGTCTTTCCAAGTCCATTCCAAGCAATCGAAATTTCTAATCACGCACAAATTTGAAATCGCGTTTTATGCGCGTTTCCTCGGTTGTACCGAGCCAACCGCGGCTATATACCGCAATTATATTCACTAAATAAATATTCAACGCGAAATGAATTGAAATAAATCAAAAATATTTTGGTGTTGGGATTAATAATTTCTTGACTAGGCGCGATTGGGATGATAGGAGCCCTCAACAAGGAAATGAACGCTCCAAAAGACTAATGCGGGAGCGCTCTTGGGCGTTGATCATTGGTCCGCTATAAATTCAGAACGTTCGATTTCCTCTTTCTTAAGTTTTCTATAAGATCAAAGTTTTTCGAACTTTTTGGGTTAAGTTAAAGGAGTTAGACATGCCTCAATGCTCGTCCCGCGCCCTAGCAGAAAACCTTTCAGATGGATCCGATTTCAATCTTAATTACAAATACTTAAAGAAACTAATTCAAAATCTGAAGGTTGAAAACAGCGACTCTGTCAAAAAAGAGCTTTTTGGTGATTCGGAACAGGCAAGAACCTTTAATAAGAAGGATATGAAGCAGCTTTCCAAATTTTTGAGAAAAATTGAGCATCATTACGAAGAATTGTGTAATCCGCCTATTCCTCTGGAGTTGGAAAAATCAATCCGGGCTAGATCCAAAGACAAGTGGTTGCCTTGGGAACTTGAAGCCATACAGAAGATTGATGATTGGCGAAAAGAACTCGAAGAGAAAAAGGGAAAAGCCAAATTGCTACTTGATTCAACATTAGACAAATTTCGCAGAGGCGAAAAACTTAATTAGAGCCCCTCAGTCAATTGGTGGATATTAATTCAAAATGGTTAAGTCCAGTTTGAAGCGAATCACTGCTCACGAGATGGATTTGCGCGTTATGATTGCTAGACTCCAACAACACAACCCTGATTGTCGGATTTAATCGATTATCACCTTTAAGGATGTCATTCGCAAATTGCCATGCTAAAAGATAGGACGAAACATCAAGTCTTTTGGCATGGCTCTAATCATATGTCCTCAGCCCAAGCAAAACCTCAACATTTCTAAAACATGAACAGTCCACAACTGTGAGGGAAAAGTTCCCAGTGGTACCCCACAACTTCTACGGCTGTGACCCACATTTCGCTTGACTCGGTATAGTCCGCACATTAACTTATTTCTTAGAAAAAGGCGCCAGTTAATCAAAGGCTTATCTCACTTATGGTCAACAGGCCGGAAGAGATCATGGAAAATCTATCTACAACCGTTGTAATCGCTGGAGAAGCTGGCCAAGGGCTGGTTACTCTATCGCAAATACTGACGAAGACCCTGGTTCGAGCCGGATATTACATTGTTGTCACACAAAGTTACCAGTCGCGTATAAGGGGTGGACACAATTCCTATGCTCTAAGGATTTCGAATAGGGAAATAGTGGCTCCTACAGATGCTATCGACCTATTAATAGCGCTAGACCGGAATTCCATCAATCTGCATCTTCCGGAACTATCGGACCATGGGATCGTCGTAGTTGATGATAAGGTTTATTCGGAGATTCATCCCCAGGTTATTCGAGCGCCTATGGCAGATCTTGCCGATGACAAATTCAGCAACAGTGTTGCATTGGGAATAGTAGCGTCTCTTTTGGGACTTGAGAAAGGCATGATCACGAAAACCCTCAGAGAGTTCTTCGACAAACATGCCCATAACACATCTGACCACAACGCTGAATCCTTGTGGGCCGGGTACAATTGGATTTCTAACGACTCCGCAAAATTCCCGAGACTCCCTCCACCGACATTGCCAGGGGGAAGATTAACTCTTAACGGAAATGAAGCTATAGCGCTTGGGTCTATAGCCGCCGGAATGAAGTTCTTTTCCTTCTATCCCATGACGCCAGCTACATCTATCGGGACAGCCTTGGCAGAGCACGCGGCAAAAATGGAAATTGTAGTCGAACAGGCGGAGGATGAAATATCCGCTATCAACATGGCGGTCGGGGCTTCGTTCACTGGAGCGCCGAGCATGGTGGCGACATCCGGAGGCGGATTCGCTCTTATGACGGAAACCGTTAGTTTAGCGGGCATGACAGAAACTCCAGTTGTAATTGTTGTGGCTCAAAGACCCGGACCCTCGACAGGGCTTCCTACGAGAACTGAACAGGGTGACCTGGAGTTTGTTTTGCACTCTGGACATGGTGAGTTCCCAAGAGCAATTTTTGCTCCAGGAGATGTGGAACAAGCCTTTCATCTTACTATAAAAGCTTTTCGGATCGCTCAAAAGTATAATACTCCTGTTTTTGTCATGACCGATCAGTTTCTTGCTGATTCCTACCGTTCGACCCGCCCTTTTGACCTAAGGGAGTTGGCGCCCCTAAATCCTTGCGCTGATTCCAGTATCGCAGCAAATCCTCATTTGACATATCTTGTCACTGATTCCGGCATCTCACCTCGGATCTTTCCTGGAATGACCAGCCACTGTGTCAAAGCTTCCAGCTCCTCTGAACTCGTCATCGCTGATAGCGACGAGCATACTGAGAACGGCCATCTCACAGAAGATTTGTCGGTAAGGATATCCATGGTTGAAAAGAGGCTACGGAAACTTGACGGAATAAAGTCCGAAATAATAGGTCCAGAATTTATAGGTCTATCGGAGCCAGACACGTTATTTGTGACTTGGGGATCCAGCAGGGGATCTGTTATCGAAGCTGCGGATGCTCTAGTTGCAAAGGGGCGCCGCTTTGCCACCCTAAACTTTTTACAGATCTGGCCACTGGATCCCAAAAACTTTGTTTCAATCCTTGAAGCGGCAAAAAACGTAGTCGCTGTTGAAGGAAACGCAACGGGTCAATTCGCCAGATTAATCAGAAGAGAGACCGGATTCCACATAAAGAAAACCATACTTCGATTTGACGGTCTCCCCATAACACCAGAATACATTCTGGATAGAATTTAAATGAACGGAGACAGGATCAAATGGTCAATATAGCCGAATACGGCGATTATGAAACGGCTTGGTGTCCTGGATGTGGAAATCACTCCATCCTCTCCTCCTTAAAAAAGGCTCTTGTATCTCTCGGATTGGAACCGTATCAGGTTCTTTTCGTCTCCGGAATTGGTCAGGCGGCTAAGACTCCACATTATCTCAATTGTAATCTATTCAACGGCCTTCATGGCCGATCATTGCCAGTCGCTACTGGAGCGAAACTGTGCAATCCTGAACTCACGGTAATAGTAGAAAGCGGAGATGGCTGCAACTATGGTGAAGGCGCCAATCATTTTTTCTCCGCTATCAGGAGAAACCTCAACATAACGATGATAGTGCATAACAATCAGGTTTACGCACTGACTAAAGGCCAAGCTAGTCCCACATCTGAACAGGGGTTCGTAACAAAGAATCAGCCGGAGGGCGTATTTTCCCCACCCTTTAATCCAATAGAAATAGCAGTGGCAATGAATGCGAGTTTCGTGGCTCGCGGTTTTTCAGGCAAAACGGACCATCTGGCCACGCTAATACAGAGCGCTGTAACTCACCGAGGGTTTTCTCTGGTTGATGTGCTTCAACCATGTGTTTCTTTTAACAAGGTTAATACTTTCGGATGGTACAATCAGCGCTGTTACATACTGGGGAATGGCTACGATTCAACCGATCGTGAACAGGCCCTGAGAAAAGCAGCGGAGTGGGGCGAGCAAATTCCAATCGGAATCATCTATCAAAATCTAAGACCAATATATGATGAGCGATTTCCATTTCTCAGCAAGGGTCCATTGGCTAAAAGTCCTGTTAGGTTTGATCGCGTTTCCGAGTTGCTAGATCACTACTTATAATAGTGTGGTTGGGGATTTTATCGTCCCTGGATGTTTTCCACCGACCAAGCTTCGCAAGCCTCTGTCATTTTCGTATCAATCCTGGGGTCAGTAGCTGGAAATATTGCTCTCACCGCCTTGACCACAGGAGGGATTTTTCTAGGGTGCGGAATATGTCCCAAGATACTTCCCAGGCTTCAAGGCGCTACGTTCACGGAATCTTTTTCTAACAAAGGAAAATTTCCAAGTCTTCTTGAGTCGATACCTGTGAGGGTAATCATGAGTGACAAATCAGCCTTTGTAGTAGCGGCCTGCCTGGCAGTTCAAGCAGGTGAGATGAAATAGTCGACGAATAGTCGTTTCAAACAGGTTCAATTTCAAGGGATTTCTGGTCATGCTGAACAAATCACTCATTCATCAAGCTGCTGGCGTTATTCATGAGTCTAGGAACATCGTCGTCTTTACTGGAGCAGGGATCTCAACCGAGTCGGGAATACCTGATTTCCGATCTCCAGGAGGAGTTTGGTCACAATACAACCAGGATGATCTGACTTACCAGAAATTCATGTCCCATGAGAAATATCGCAAGCTCTACTGGGCTTACGATCAGGCCCGATATCCTGCAATGCGCGATGCGAATCCAAACGCCGCCCATGAGGCTGTAGTCGAAATTGAAAAAAGTGGCAGACTTCTAGCCCTGATTACACAAAACATAGATGGGTTACATCAGAAATGTGGAAGTTCCGTAGAAAAAATCTACGAACTTCATGGTACCGTTATGGAAGTAACGTGTCTGGAATGCAAAGCCCGATGGCCCAGAAAAGAAATTGTTGAAAAGATGGAAAGAGAGAATCTTGAAGTCCCATACTGTGAATACTGCGGCGGGCCTTTGAAATGCGCCACTATCGCGTTCGGTCAAGCGTTACCGGAAGAAGTTCTGATGGACTCCTTCAATCATGCGGCAGCATGTGACCTGTTTCTAATAATAGGTTCTTCCCTGGTCGTTCAGCCTGCGGCAACGCTACCATTGCAAGCGAAACGGGCTGGGGCCAGGCTAATTCTGGTAAACCTCTCCGATACTCCTTATGATAGCCTCATTGACATAATCGTCAAAGGCAAGGCAACCCAGGCAATGCGAAGTATCATGACTGAATTCAGAAAACTTTCCGGCCTTAGTTCATAGGCTGACAGCAAAACGAGACAGGCCAAATTTAGTCCTGTCTCGCGTGATTTCCCTTCAAAAAAATCTGGAAAAACTTGCAGCCTAACGTTTTGAAAATTGAAAACTGGCTCTTGCCGATCTTTTCCCGTATTTCTTTCGCTCTTTAACACGCGAATCTCTAGTGAGAAAACCAGCGCTTTTGAGCATCGACCTATAGGTAGAATCCACTTCAAGCAGAGCCTTACTTATCCCATGTTTGATGGCGCCGGCCTGTCCTGACAATCCACCGCCGTGCACCGAGACATTTACATCGAAACGTCCAGCCGTCTGAGTCAACTCAAACGGCTGCATAATGACCATTCGTGAAGTAGGCCTGCCAAAATAACTGTCTATAGGTCGGTCATTGATCACTAGCTTACCGGAACCGGGTTTGAGTAAAACCCTGGCAATAGCGTTTTTTCTCTTTCCGGTCGCGTAAAAGGATTCTTGAGACATCTACTACTCCATATCAAAAGTTGTAGGGTTGCGGTTGTTGGGCCTGATGGGGATGTGAATCGGAAGCGTAAATCTTGAGTTTGCCGAGTTGAGCTCGCCCCAGGGTATTTTTCGGCAGCATACCCCTAACCGCCAGTCGGAACATCTTGTCAGGTTTTTGTATGAGCAAGGTTTCCGCCTTGATGCTTTTCAGTCCACCAGGATAATTACTGTGGCTGTAGTAGACTTTCTGTTTAAGTTTCTTGCCGGTAAGCTTAACCTTATCTGCGTTTATAACTATTACAAAATCCCCGGAATCCATGTGAGACGCAAACTGAGGCTTGTTTTTACCGCGGAGTATGCGTGCGCATTCGACGGCTACTCTCCCCAGGACTCTATCTTTGGCGTCTATGACAACCCATTTTCGTTCAACTTCCCCTTGTTTTGGGGTCCACGTTTTCATGCGACACCTCTTTATAACTATAAACTACAATATTTACTATCTAGGCGTAGGTTTGTCAACAAATTTAAATGAGCCTCATCGGGGAGGAATCAAAATAAAAACAGGTTATGGTAGCGAACTCGGAAAATAAAGACAAACCAACCAATACTAAGGCCTCTGGCTCCTCATGATCAACTACCACTGCCAATGAGAGGCAAAACTTTATCTATGGTGAAAAATACCACGTGCCTCATAAGCGGTTCTGTAAACATTGAGTAATCGCATCGGCGACAAATGCTAGCTATTAACTCGTCATTGGTCTCTTCTCGCAGCTTCGTAAGGTACAGCCTCTTGCCTGCGTAACCCGGTCGGGATTCTATAAACAGATAGCTAGCATGAGGGTTTGTCTGAAGGTTTGAGTACGTTAACCGTTCACGCATGATAAAGGCAAGCGTTTTTTCGTCCTCAAAATGAGGTCTGGCGTAAATGGCGGCATTAACTTGCCCGTATGAATCGGCCGTAGCCAATACACCATAACCTTTTGTGTTGTCAAAGTAATCATTAAGATTCATCTTTCACCTCTTTTCCAACTGTTTAATGTTTGTGGGGCAAAGTGGTTAGAACATTTTAACATTACAGGAATATTTTGCCCCGGATGATCAATTCGAACATTATTTTCTCTGTAGCGCTATCCCGAGGCTCATGTCCTGGCATAGATTCATAAGACAGGCATAATTCAACGTCTTCCCTGGATCCTCAATAAACACGAAGTATTTATAAAACATCATGCCGTTGGCAATTCTAATCGGCCAACTTTTTGACTCAAGGCATATTTTTCAAAACCTTTATTTTTCAGGCTCCGGGCATGATACACACAAATCACCATTCTCATCAGCCTTCAAAAGTCCACGTTTTATGGCCTCAGTCTCTGCGGTAACGGCGGCGGAAACATCAGCATCCGACTTCTTGGGCGGCTTTTTGTCGGCGTCAGCGCTTTCTGGATCCCACCAGTCCTGTAAGCACTCATCACCCTGTCTGAGAATTGCTTGCTCTTCGTTATCATAATCCGATTGACATTTCATTGTCGTCGTCCTTTCTTCTGCATGAACTAATTGTATAAGATGCAAATCTATCACCAAAAGATTCGGGAAGCTTACACCTAGAATCTTAGAATCCAGCCTCCTCAATTAAATGGTCTGTGGTAGGATTCCGACCCCGCTGAATATTTGATCACACAGTGTTTTCACACACAAATCTTTACGAATCAAGTTTAACAGCAACCCAATATTTTCAGGATCTTTTCGAGCAGTTAACCATTGGCTCGACATCAATGGTGAAAAGACCCTGTTTGAGTTGACTCTCTTTGTTGGCTGCTAATCGTCAATTTAACCCTTGAAACGATTTAATCCCGATTGACCAGACGACCTAAGCAGTATCTGTTGCCGAACGAAGCTTCGGGAATAATCTGAAACTCCAAATTCCTTGATTCCGCCGCTTCGAGTATCAGTCTTTTCAATACCGGGTCTCTGTTGTCGACAAAAAGAAATCCAGGGTTACCTTTTTCAATAAGATCAGCAATCTGATTTCGTGTAGTGGGCCATACGGATTCTTCTGGAGCGCCGGATCTTAGAGTTTCCAACGTTGAGATTCCTGTTAGGTATCTGATTATACGAGGATTCATTGTCATAATTGACTTTCCGTTTTGGTGCGCTTTGAGCC
>DYRE01000070.1 GCA_020718965.1 Desulfomonile tiedjei | reverse complement strand
CCTATCTGAAATACGCTGAAGCCATTGGCCTCACGGCCAGCGCTGCCGCCCCTGCGTGAGGCTTCTGCCTCTAGAATCCCAATAGCCTTGGGGGCGCCTATAATAGGCTACCCCCAGAGCTTTTGGGCACGCAAAACCCGACGCTAACAAGCTGCCTAACCCGAACAGAAATGAGGCTGCGAAGTCAGTTGCGGGTTAATTACATAGAGGAGGAGTAATGGGCAACCTGACTGACGACATCTCCAGACTGTGCGGAGAGATTGAAACCTTGCGGGACTCTCGTAAGGTTTTCGGGTCTCAACTCGATCAAGAAACCAGGGAAATGAAAACCGGGGTTTCTAAAATGAGGGCCGGGTTCCGGAAAGACCAAAACAATATGGCGGTTCGGACCAAGGCTGATCGCGTAAAATTCGTTTCAAGTCTGGATGCGGAAGTTAGTGGTTTCCTGAATGCCTTTGATAAAGCCCATGCGGCAATGGCCGCTAATACCAAAAGAACAAATGTTGAGTTCGTTTCAGGCGTGGCCAACCACGTGTCCGGTCTCCTCACCGTTTTCAAGAAGGACCGTAAGGCGATGGGTGAGGCTACGAAGCGTGAAAACGCCATCTTTGTCACGGACATAACGCGGTTCGTCAACACCAAGAACAAAGAAACCAAGTCTATGATGGACGGGTTCAGGACCGAACTCACAGAAATGGCAAAAGCGACCAAGGCAGACAGGAACAAGTTTGTAAAAAGTTTGGACGACGATGTCAAGGCCATGAGAAAAGGCAATATTGCCGAACATAAAAATATGGCCAAGGTGACTAAGGCGGACAGAACAAAGTTTGTAAAAACATTGGAAGACAATGTCGGCGAAATTAGGAAAGATAACGTCAATGATTTAGCCGGCGCCAGGGCTGCTTGGGCAGGCCTCTCTCCTCAAGGGCGTAAAGCCAGGTTGATGGCTGAACAGAAAGCCAAAGCGGATCAGGAAAGAAAGGCTCGTGAGGAGGCCGATCAGAGAGCCAAGGCATTGGAAGAAGCGAGAGCAAAAGCTCAGGCCGAAAAATCCAAAGCTCAAGCGCAACCATTGTCGGGTATGAAAAAAAAGTAGAGATGGGAAATATTGGTCTAGCCAATGCCATCGGATTATAACGCTTGTCAAAATCGATGGCCGCCGGCTGGGCCGACAAGATCACGTCCCTCTGTAACATGATCTGGCGCTCGATTGATCACTCCTGTTACCCTGTTAATTTATTCATGATTCTATTCTTGAGGCGATCGGCCGTAACTTCACTGTAATTGGGCAATAGTTAATCTCCTCTCCGACCCTGAAACTCCAGAAGCTGTTCGAGCTTCTCAAGGGTTTTTCCTGTGGCAAGGGCATTCCTTGAAAGTTCCATCCCTTGTATTAAACTTGCCGCAATTCCACTCACATATAGGGCCGCAGCAGAATTCATACAGAAAAAATCCGCTAGTGGGGTATCATAACGCCCGGAGAGAACTTCCATGATGGCCCTAGCGTTCTCGTGAGCCGTCGGTCTGCTGGCCACTTGAGAAAAATCCGCAGCCTTTATTCCAAAATCATCCGGTTGAACTTCGTAACAGGTTATATTCCCATCGTTTAACTCTACTACCTGCGTTGGGCCGCAAGGTGAAAATTCATCCATCCCCTCGGCCTGATCGTGATTCAATAACGTTCCGTATGGGGCTAAGGCTCTGGGCATGCCTATTTCCTTGAGCACGGATATCAATTGATTACAAACGCTGGGAGAATACGCGCCTATGACAACGCAATTGGTCTTTTCACATGGCCTTGTAATAGGTCCAATTATGTTGAAGGCCGATGTAAAACGCATGGACATAATGAGTCGGGCCCATCCTGATTTTAAGAACGCCTCACCAGGGAGATAACATATTCCATATTTTTCCAGGCATTGCTCGGCTTGTGTCAACGGAGAATCGAGATCAACCCCAAGGATTTCGAAAATGTCGGATGCCCCGGAAACCCCGGTTACAAGCCTCGCTCCCTTTTTCGCGACCGTCAGACCGCTGGACGCGGCTATTAGAGCAGCGGGCGTAGAACAATTAACAGTTTTGAGTTTGTCCGATCCTGTGCCGACAATGTCACACACCGGGCCTGAGCGGTTCGTGTGAATTTTGGCCGTGTCAAACATATCCAGAGCTTGCCATGCCCCGCCGAGTTCCTCAGTGGATGGGCCTCTAGCTATGTGCGCCAGCAAAAACGCCCCTTGTTGCAATTCAGGCTGCTCATTCAAGATAACCTGACGGTAAACCTCGCAGGACTCTTCACGGGTAAGCATTTTTCCAAACGCCACGGCAGAAATAAGTCGGCCAAATTCGCGTTTTTTGTTTTCTTCCGTCATTACAACCCCTACGCCCCTGAATTTAGAAGCAGGAGAATCTTTTTCTTTTTTATTCAGGCTTTATGTTCACGATTATTTTCAGTGTATGTCCATCCAGGACGCTCTTCAATCTTGACGGTATTTCCTCAAGATGAATTTCCTCTTCGATGAGAAGTCGAGCGGCTTCCTGAAATTCATTAAGTATCAGTGTCGCTTTAGCCATCTGATCCCTCTTGCAGCCGTATGCTCCAACCAGGCGCAATTGTTTGTAGTGAATCTCGTTGAGACAAGTTACCGGAAAAACCTCGTCTCCCGTGAAACCGCTAAAAAGGCAGAACCTTCCTCCTGCCTTCAGCATGGAAATTCCCGGCCAAAACGTTTCTGAAGAGGGGCAGGCGTTAATAACAACGTCAAATAACTGGTTTGTTACTGAAGAAGCCGTCCTGATATCAAGGTATTCCCGGAAAGCTCTACTCCTGGCCAGTTTCTCCGGATTTATTTCGACAATGGAAGGGAAAGCGCCCATTGATTTTGCCGCCATGGCCATGAGCAGCCCTACCGAACCACCTCCAAAAATGAGCACGGTATCTCCAGCGGAAGTGGAAGATTGTTCTAGGGCGTTTATAGCGCAGGCTAGAGGCTCGGCAAGACAGGCGACATGATCTTCCAAAGTCTTTGGGATCATGATTAACGACGATTGTGGGGCGCACACTTTCTCAGCAAATCCACCATCCTTGTTAAAACCAAGAATTTCCATGTCAACACAAAGATTTTCCATGCCGACAACACAATGGATACACTTTCCGCAGGTCTTTCCAGGCCATATTACGCAACGCTCATTTGTGTCTTCTTTTACCCCACAAATCTCATGTCCAAGTACCCTTGGTAAAACCAAATCACGCTGACCCTGCGCCCACATTTTAGCGTCAGTCCGGCATATAGCGCATTTGGTCACGCGTATCAGCGTTTCACCCAGATCCGGGATCGGTTCCGGAATATCCTGGAACTTGAGAATGCCAATGTCGTTTAGTAAGACTGATTTCATGCAACTCGTTCGGCGAGCTTTCCCCAAAGGTAAGGAGCGCTTATAAACTTAAGGTATTGCTGGAGCGTAAAGACTACAACTTTTCTATAACTAGGCTACAATCTTTCGCAACCCATTATCAACATGACTTATGAATGCGGAACAAAGAGGGGAAGACTGCCGGTTTTTTCGTTGGATCAGGTAAATTGAACGATCAAATTTTATGCCCCGGATTTTTACCGCTACAAGCGTGCCCCTGCGCAAATCGTCACTGACCGCTCTAGCTGATATTATGGATGCGCCCAGTCCGTCTTTGACGCTTTGTTTCACAGACTCAGTGCTCCCCATTTCGGCGATCACGTTTAAATGGCCGATGTTTAATCCATGCTCTTCCATAACCTGCTTAGTAACCATGCGGGTCCCGGATCCGGCTTCGCGCAGCACAAAAGGTTCCTGAGCAAGTTCATCTGGTCCTATGGTATTTTTACCCAAAGCCCACCGGTGCTCGGACGAAACAACCAGCAATAGTTCATCAGCGATAACTTCTTCGAAACTGAGTTTTGGATGGCGCCATCGCGCTCCCACCAGGCCGGCGTCAACCCGCCCATCAGCAACAGCTTCGGCGGTTCCGAAAGTGTCCGAAATCTGTAACGCAATCCGGCCTTCGGGATGGGCGACCTTGAACGATCCAATGATTTTTGGGAGAATATACGTACCGGGGATTGAACTGGCAGCGAGATGCAATTGACCCGCAAGCTTGCTCCTAAACTGGTCCACCGCCTGAAAAGCCTCGTCCCTGGTTTGAACCATGCTCTTGGCGTATTGATAGAACACCCGCCCGACTGGTGTGGGCAAGACCTCTCCCCTGAATCGATCGAGAAGTTTTTCACCGAGCATCGTTTCAAGGGCCCGGATATGTTCACTCACCGTCGGTTGAGCCAAAGACAGAGCTTCTCCAGCGCGGGTGAAGCTTTTCAGTTCAACTATCTTGCAGAAAACTTCCATCCGTTTCAGGTCCATGGTTCCACGCTCCGGAAAATACTCTCTAAGTAGTAGTTGATAGCTGCCGGCAAGTCAATTGCTACCCAACGTTTTAAGATGGTTCTGTGGTTCAGCGTCAAACCAGATCCAGTTTTACCTGTTTTTACTTGACACATGAGTAACAACAACTATAGGAACTTATAATGTCTACTATTAGTTAATATAATATATACTATCAATATTGGGGTTACATAGATATAGTTGGTTGACACGATTTCAAATGTCAATAAAGGATCTGGAGATCATCTCTAAGATATCAAATAGTTATACAGGGAGGAATGGATATGTTTTCCAAACTCAATCAAAGAATTTTAGTAGGCGCCTCGGTGGCGTTCCTGGTCCCGCTGTTATGTGTCTCCGTATATGCGGGGAATCTGGATCAATTCGCTAAAATAAGTGGGACGCTTGATATAGCAGGAGGAACAGCTCACATCCCAGTAATGAAAGAAGCGGCGCAAAACATAATGGCGTATAACCCAAAAGTTCGTATTACTATAGCCGGTGGTGGCTCTGGAGTTGGCGTCCAGAAGGTTGGAAAGGGCCTTGTCCAGATTGGTAATACCGGGCGGCCACTGACCCAACAGGAAGTTGACACTTACGGGCTTAAAACTTTTCCGTTTGCCGTTGATGGCGTGGCGGTTATAGTTAATCCGAAGAACCCGTTGAAAGACCTCAAACCCGATCAGATTGCGGAAATATTCGCCGGTCGAATTAAGAACTGGAAGGACGTCGGTGGTTCAGACGCGGAGATTCATCTGTACACCAGAGACGAAGCCAGTGGAACCAGAGAGGTCTTTTGGAAAAAACTGCTAAAAAAGGGAGCTGTTGCAGACAAAGCCAACGTTGTGCCATCCAACGGAGCTATGAAAGTCTCGGTTGCGCAGGATCCTGATGCAATTGGATATATGAGTATTGGCCATGTTGATGCTAGTGTTAAGCCCATTAGCATCGATGGGGTGGTCGCTAATCAGGAAAATGCGCTCAATGGGACCTATGGAGTTGTGCGAAAATTGTACATGAACACAAAAGGCAACCCCTCGCCCATCGCTCAGGCTTTCCTGGAATACGTTTTTTCTACCGATGGAACTGCAATAATCAGTAAATATGGATACATACCGCTGTCTAAATGATACGAGGAAGGGCCTCGTAGAGACATTAATAGAATCGTGGTTATTCGTTGCCGCCATGATTTCAGCTATTGCAGTGGGGGCGATTCTCTTTTTCCTGATCTATTTCGCCTGGCCGATATTTCATGAGGATCATCTCTGGAAACTGCTCTCATGGTACTGGAGGCCATTCCAGGACCAGTTCGGGATATTGCCTATGGTAGCAGGATCTGTCCTGCTGGGAATTTCCTCAATGCTTCTGGCCTATCCTATGGGCATTGGGGTGTGTTGCTGCGTATACGGGTTGGGGCCGAGGTGGCTTTCAGGTCTTACATTAATGATTGTACGTATTATGACCAGCGTCCCAACTGTTGTATACGGATTCGTTTCGGTCTTTCTTCTGGTTCCGTTTTTGAGAGAATTTTTTTACCATGGCTCTGGATTCTCATGGCTCGCAGCGACACTGACACTCAGCCTGCTGGTATTACCAACCGTTACCCTCATTGTAAACGCACAGTTCGAATTATTCGACCCGGAAATTAGACTTGCCACGACAGCGCTGGGGTTTAGCCCGATAAAACAACTAATCTGGGTGGTAATTCCTGCGAGTTACAAGGGCTTATTGGCTGCGGCCGTTTTAGGATTCGGCCGCGCTGTAGGAGATACGATCATTTCCTTGATGGTATCCGGAAACTCCCCCCAATTCCCGCATTCCATGCTGGATTCCATCCGAACACTAACGGCTCACGTCGCCCTTGTCGTATCGACAGAGGCTGGTAGCATGGCATATAATTCTCTGTTTGCCGCTGGAATCATGTTGTTTGGAGTATCCGCTCTGGTGAATGGAGCTTTAAGATTCATCAGGGCAGGATCAGAATAAACCGGAAGTTTTGATTCATGAGAAGGTCGCTTGAAAAAATCATCGTCATTTTGTCCTACGCTTCGTCCGTGATGACTATAATGATTTTTTCCGTCTTCCTGTGGTTTCTCATTTCCCGTGGTTATACGACACTGAATTTAAAGTTACTCTTTGGAAATGTCTCTCCATACGGGGCTATCTTCAAAGGAATTCCTGTTTGGGATGGAGTTTGGCCGGCGCTGGTTGGCACTACTTTTCTTGTTTTCATTTCGTGCGCCATAGCGGTACCGGTTGGTATTTCGGCAGGCATTTTTCTTGCTGAATACGCCACGACTTCCCGATGGAGATCCTTCATAAACTTTGCTGTAGATCTCCTGGCAGGTATGCCATCTATCGTAATGGGCCTTTTTGGATTTGCGATGATCATGCTTCTGCGCTCAAGCTTACTTCCTGAAGCCACAACCTGTTTGCTCCTGGCTTCAATATGTATAGCGCTTCTCGTGCTCCCCTATCTTATCCGTACAACTCAAGCGGCCCTTGAAACTTTGCCGGCGGCTCTGAGGCTCACCGGAGTCAGTATGGGATTCACAAAATGGCAGAATATATTTCGTGTGCTCCTACCTTATGCGTCTCGCGGGATCTTGAGTGGCGTAATACTCGCAATAGGCAGGGCAGCCGAAGATACTGCCGTCATATTGTTAACCGGCGTAGTAGCCAATTCCGGGCTACCAGGAAGTTTGACCGACAAATTCGAGGCCCTGCCTTTTAGCATATATTATCTGGCCGCTGAACACAGAACAGCCGAAGAATTGAATCGAGGATTCGGCTCGGCTTTACTTTTGCTAATCCTCACAGCAGTTTTGTTTCAAATAGCATACTGGTTTCACGGCAGAATTTCCAAAGGTTCGCGTTGATGGCTTTTCCCTCGACCTCTTGTTCCGTATTCGCCCAAAATCTGAGTGTCAGTTTTTCGGCGCGCCAGGTCATAAACAACCTGTCAGTGGAAATATCGTCGCGAAATATTACGGTTATAGTCGGCCGATCGGGAGTGGGAAAAAGCACATTTCTCAGGTCACTCAACCGCCTCAACGAGGAAATCTCAGGCTCTCGAACCGAGGGAACGGTAAAGCTAAGCTTTAAGGATGGGACCGTAGACATATACAGGGATCGTTTTCCAATCGAAGAGCTGAGACGTAGAGTGGGGATGGTCTTTCAAACTCCGCACCCCATACCTACAAGCATAGGAAAGAACTTGTCTCTGCCTTTGAAATTGGTCCTTAATCTACCATCAAGGAAAATTGATGATCGAATTGAGAAGGCGCTAACAATTGTACATCTGTGGTCGGAAGTCAAGAACCGTCTTAAAGAACCTGCGCTGAGTCTTTCCGGCGGCCAACAACAGCGGCTTTGTCTTGCAAGGACTCTTGCATTGGAACCGGAAATACTTCTGCTGGATGAACCGACAGCTTCACTGGATTTCAAGGCTTCCGAAAAAATAGAGGACCTGCTCTCAGAACTTAAAAGGGATTATACGATTATTTCCGTGTCACACAGTATTGGTCAGGCACGTCGGATTGCGGACAATGTCCTCGTCATGAAGGAAGGAAGTATTATCAAGGTGTTAGCGGCATCACAATTTCAGGAAAAAGGAACTCTCGAGGATTTGCTAAACGAAGTTTTCTGAACACAGCCAGAACAAATAGTCATTTTCTATTTGTTATATCGGCGCACTTGATGTAACCTTTTTGTCCAGACGCTGCCCGCGCTTATTATTGGGCTTACATCACACCAACGGATGCAGACACATGAATGGTCCAAAGCTTGCCTGCTGCAATTTTTTTACTAAAGCCACGGTAGTGCGTGAATACGCAATGGATTATGGTTTCCATGGGGTAGACTGGACGCTCGTTCAAGAAGATATCCCGTCGTCCGATTCGCAAGAGAGGAACCTGATTCGGACGATGTGGTCACTCAGGCCATTGGAAATTCGCTATCACCTTTTTTTCGTTCAAAATGAGATTGGCAGAAATCCTTTGGAGCAAGCGGTAAACAACGGAAACATCTTTTTTAGATCTTGCCGGATGCTTTCAAGACTGGGCGCACGCTCAGTGACCATTCATGTCGGATTAGACAAAACGTCATCTTTTGGTGAAATTTCGTGGCAAGATACCCTCACCAACACCAAAAGACTGGTCGACTTTGCAAGGAGTTTTGGGCTCAGGGTATGCCTTGAGAATCTTCCATGGGGATGGACCAGCAGGCCGGATCTCTTCGAAAAAATTCTCAGGAAATCATCTTGTTGGGGAACGCTGGACATAGGCCATGCCAAGGTAAGTCGTTCAGTGATGAGTGGGGATTTTGAAATTGAGGATTTTGCGCTTCCCCACCCTGAAAGGATTTTGAACGCCCATGTTTACCATGAGGAGGTCGATAATGGACACGTGCCCCCAACTTGTGTCGCGGACATTGAAGACCGGCTGCAATTGTTGATGGGCCTGCCTTTGTGTGACTGGTGGGTCCTGGAACTCAGGGAACACAACGCCCTTTCCAAGACACTTCAAGTCGTTAGAGAGTTCCTGACTAACCAGGAGTCCCAGATCGCAATCTGATTTCATTTTTTCCTGTCAGGTTCTTTTCATGGAAATTCATCCCCCTTACGAGTAAAATCAGTATTAATATTATCTTGCGTTTGAACAGGTAGCCACAAATGACCGAATGACGACTGCGCTTCGTTGCGGATGACGTCGAGGTCAGATCTTTGTTCAGCGCCAACGTCATTGCGCTATGCCTGTTTTGGCCGAGGGGGAAATGCTGTCGGTCCCGAGCATGCGTATTTCATTTTGTCGAGGTTAAGCCTTAAATGTTGAC
>DYRE01000436.1 GCA_020718965.1 Desulfomonile tiedjei | reverse complement strand
GCCAGCTTAGAGGCGCGGGTATAGCTTCATTAATTTATTTTTCGAAGGATCTCCAATCTATAGGATTTTACGAAGCCGCCTGCCTAGCGGTAAT
The DNA here is from genome assembly GCA_020718965.1 of Desulfomonile tiedjei. GTDB lineage: Bacteria > Desulfobacterota > Desulfomonilia > Desulfomonilales > Desulfomonilaceae > CAJBEZ01. The sequence continues at coordinate 1,790 of DYRE01000436.1, read as the reverse complement.
TCCGCGCGCTCCGAGCCGATTCGACCCTACTCGCTCAAAAGGAAGAAGCCAATTACTAAGGAATGCAGACATTCTTGTTAAAAAGATGGATAATGAGGGGGCATTTCCGAATGATTTCGTGAAGGTATCTGATTCGCCAGGGTCGTTGACTTTTCATCCAAGAATATTTCCGAACGAAGCGCCACATTTTGTAGGGCACGTACTCAAAAGCGCCTCAGTCGAAAAACCTGAAATACGCACAACTCTCGACCTGAATCTACAGCGCTCCGTAGAAAAATTACTTCAGTCACACAAAAACAGATTGCGGCGTCTAGGTGTAAGTCAGGCGGCAGTTATGGTAGTCGAAACCGGGAACAGCGAAGTCCTTTGCATGGTTGGATCGCTGAACTATGGAGTAGATGATCTTGGTTACAATAACGGGGCAACTTCTTTTAGATCCGCAGGTTCAACTCTTAAACCTTTTCTTTATGCGCTCGCTTTATCAAGGGGATTTTCAGATTCTTCGGAAATTGCTGACACTTTCAGAAGTTACAAGACTGTTGACGGTGATTACATGCCGTTCAACGCGAACAGAATTTCATACGGCCCAGTAAATTTGAGATCCGCCTTGGGGAGTTCCTTAAACATTCCCGCCATCAAGATAACGGAACTGATTAAAGTTGGTGAGTTTTATACTGTTCTGAAGCGACTGGGGCTGATTTCAGAAAAACGCCATCAACCGGAGAAGTACGGTCTGGGCCTGTCAATTGGCGCGGTGGAAGTCAGACTTTGTGATTTGGTTCAGGCCTACGCTTGTTTGAGCGCCGGTGGAAACTTTCAGCCTTTGAGATTTAGACCAGAAGAGCAGATCGGCATCAAGAAAATGTTTTCAGAAGAAGTTGCTTTTAAAATCAATGATATTCTGAAAGATCCTCTTGCCAGGGTACTGACTTTTGGGAATCCCGTATATTTTGATTTTAGTTTCCCCGTTGCGATAAAGACAGGAACGAGTAGCCAGTATAGAGATTCCTGGGCCGTAGGTTACACCTCAAAACATGTTGTTGGTGTTTGGGCGGGGAATTTTGATGGTTCTCCTACAAAAGACGCCCTGGGAGCGGCTTCCTGCGGGCCCATCCTGAAAGAAGTTATGTCGTTGATTTATTCTGGAGCCGAATTCAGCGTGACGGGCAAACTCAGCGAAAAGGCGTCGATTAGTTTCGAAGATAATGGAAAGAGCAAGATTCATGGACGAGAGTTAGAATCAGTGGATCAGGAACATGTTTACCTGGGGCCGGTTTATGCAAAATGGATTCACAAGAGAGAGAAAGAACAGGGCAAGGGAAGGTTCAGGCTTGCTAAGGCTGTTAGAAGTGGCCAGTCTCAAGCGTCCGGTAAGAATGAAATAAAAAGTAGGGGAATAGAAATAATAAGTCCTCATGACGGTGACCGCTTCGTATGCTCGAGCCTTTATCCTTCGACCATTGTATTTAGGGCTCAACCACAAGAAGTGGTAAAGGAAATTATCTGGCTGATAGATGGAAAAGAGATAGCTAGAACAGCTCCGCCCTATGAATTCTATTGGACCCCTTGCATTGGCGCACATTCGATTCATGCTGTAACGCCCTTTAATGAAGCGGCTCAAATTGGAATCCTCGTAGAACCGAAATAGGGAAACCTTTTAGAAGGAATTAACGGGAAACTTATGGATCAACTAATTGTCTGCTAACCGCAAAAAATCTAGCTATTGAGTATTGCGGTTTTCTGAAACGCAGTGGACAATTGTATACTGGGCAAATATACTGACCTAAATT
>DYRE01000435.1 GCA_020718965.1 Desulfomonile tiedjei | reverse complement strand
CCTAGCCTTTTTATCCGCCTTCTTGGCCTAAACCCAACAATTCTGTCACCAGCCGCCAATTGGTAGGCAAAGCTGGTTTGGAAGCGTTATTCCTCAGGGTGTTTTTTCGCTCGATCTCGCTTAACGATCTCCACAACAGTATTCGTACATATTTTTAGGGCTGTTGCAATAGCCCGGTAGGATTCCCCGGCCCTTATCATTCGAAGCACTTTAGGGGTTAATTTCTCTGATTTAATATATTGTCCAGGCCTACGGCCAAAAATTTGACCTCGGGCTTTCGCTGCTGCAATGCCGGAACGAATACGTTCTCGAATTAAATCCCGTTCAAATTCCGCTAGAGATGCCATCATAGAGGCAATCAGTTTTCCCTGTGGTGTTCGAAGGTCAAACTGTAAGCCTGTTTGCGCGATGAGAGAAACATTCCAGGCTTGAAGATCATGAAGAGTGTTCAATAAATCCATAGTGCTTCGACCCCAGCGTGTAAGCTCCGTTACGAGGATAATGTCGATTTTCTGATCTTGAGCCAGAGCCAAAACCTGTTTTCTCTCCTGCCGATCTTCTTTGGAACCGGAACCGACCTCTTTCCAAACGCCGATAGCCTTGAAACCCGCACGGTTAGAATAGGCAAGTAAATCCCGTTCCTGTCTTTCACAGGTTTGATCGGAAGAAGATACCCGGCAGTAAATCGCGGCTCGCTGTCTCAATTAAACCCTCCTGCCACAGATACAAGAAAACGCTGATGGCACGATAGAGAAACATTGTATCATTTGACCTATACATTAAACAGCATCGAAGGAAAAAATGAAACAATATTGGGCAAATGAAGAACTAGAAACGGTTTGGCAAGTTTTGCCGAACGAAGAGCCGTTGATTCGGAACAAGCGAGGCGTTACGCGGTTGGGTTATGCCGTGTTTTTAAAATGGTTTCAGCACGAGGGGCGGTTTCCTTCGAATCACGCAGAGGTTCCTCTCGCGATTGTTGCTCATATAGCGAGCCAGGTTGATGTGGAAACTGAGATTTGGTCTGAATATCCCTGGCAAGGAAGATCATCAGAGCGTAACCGAAGCAGCATCAGATCATTCTGCGGTTTCCGGGAAGCCACACTGGACGATGGAGAAAAGCTTGAAAACTGGCTTGTTCAGAAAGTTTTAATAAGGGAACAGATGCCGGAACGAATTCAAGAATCTGCTTTCGATTACTGCCGCCAGCGCTCTATTGAGCCCCCCGGACCAGAGCGGTTGAAGCGAATCATCGCTAATGCGATAAACCGCCAGGAAATCCTTTTCTGTGAAAGGATTTTCAAATGTCTGAGCCCTGCTGCCGTGGAAGGCCTGGAGGTTCTACTTCAGGCTTCAGATGAGAGTGAGACGACGTGGACGATATGGCAAAATCTCAAAACAGAGCCTGGGAAAGCAGGTTTGGAGAGTATAAAAGAAACAGCTTTTCGACTCAATCTGGCTCGCAAAATAGGTCTCCCACTCGATATTTTCAAGAACGTGCAACCTCAAATCCTGGAAAAATATGCCAAGCAAGTGGCCGTAGAAGAGCCTCACGAACTGCGTCGTCATGCCAAACCTCTCAAAATCACTCTCCTGGCCATATTTCTTTATCGAAGGGTTGAGGAACTTACGGATCATCTCGTGGATCTCTTGGTGGAAACCGTTCACAAGATGAGCAAGAATGCTGAAACGAAACTAGAAACTAGCCTGGGAGAGGCGCTCCAGAAAGCGCCACAGAAAATAGCAAAGCTGTATTTGATGGCGAAAGCCGCCGTGACCACGCCCGAAGGGGTTGTGAGCGAAGTTATTTATCCGGCGGCCCCTGAAAAATGGCTCATGGCGCTTATTCAAGAAGTTGAAAGCAGAGGTTCTGGATATCGGGGAAAGGTG
>DYRE01000069.1 GCA_020718965.1 Desulfomonile tiedjei | reverse complement strand
GAGCAAGTTTACGCTTTCTCCTCCATTATTGGGAACCATCCATCCAAAACACCAAGGCATGCCCACCTCGTGCACGGTGACATCCCCTATCTTGAATGGCCTGAATCGTGTTGTTACAATGGCGACCGCTTCCAGTTCTCCTCGTGCCGAAGAGACCTTGACTTTTTCACCGTTCTTGATTCCCCTGAGCTTGGCCAGTTCCTCACTCATCTCCACAAACATTTGAGGTTGAGCTTCAACCAACCAGGGTTGCCACCTTGTCATGATTCCAGATTGCCAATGTTCGGTAACCCTATAGGTTGTACCTACAAACGGGAATCTTGGGTCGCATGTGAGGTGTTTGTCCATGGTCCCGGAGAATATTTTTATCGTCGGATTTATAAACTGACTGGAAAGCGCATTTTTTGGAACAGGGCACTCCAGAGGTTCATAGTGTTCAGGAAATGGACCATCCATTAAACCCGGACCAAATATCGACGCTAGCCCGTCGGGTTTCATGATAAAGGGATATTTTCCGGCTTTGGTGTCACTCATCGGTGGCCAAGGCCCATCAGGAACATCACCGACCCATTTACCCGGTTGCTTTTTCCCGTCGACCTCCTTGCCTTCCACCCATTTAAGCAAGGCTCTCTTGGGGTTCCAGGGTTGACCGTTTAGGTCTGTAGAAGCTCTGTTGTAAATGATCCGTCTGTTGACCGGCCATGCCCAGGACCACTCGGAATAAAGACCAAGTCCAGTAGGATCATCTTTCTTTCGCCGCGCCATATTGTTGCCCGCCGCATTGTAGCTCTGGGAATATATCCAGTTACCGCAGGAAGTGCTGCCATCGGCCTGCAACATAGCAAAAGCAGGAACAGGAGATCCCTTTTTGTATTCAGTTTCCCCTATTTTTACGTCCTTCAGGAAATAACCGTTAATTTCCTTGGCTACCTTGTGAGGATCAAAATGGCCCTTCTCGTTGACATAATCCCATTTGAGATTCAGGATGGGCTCAGGGAACTTGCCACCTTTCTTGTAGAGAGCCTTAATCTTTTCAAACAACTCAACAACAATATCTCCATCCGGTTTTGCCATGCCAGGCGCATCGACAGCTTTGTAGCGCCATTGGGCCCACCGACCGCTGTTGCTGATGCTACCTTCTTTTTCCACCGAAGCGGCGCACGGTAACATGAAGACCTCGGTCTTTATGTTTTTAGGATCCATGCCCGGTCCTTTCCAAAATGAGCCTGTCTCGTTGTCAAAGATGTTTAAATTCACCAACCAATCCAGTTTGCCCAGAGCCTGTCTTACCTTGTTAGCATTTGCCCCCGAGCATGCTGGATTCTGGCCCCATGCGAAGAAACCCTTGACCTTGCCTTCATACATTGAGTCAAACATGTTGAGCCAGGAACAGTTCTGTCCAACATCCAGTTTCGGGAGCCAACCATACCCGAAGTCATTTTCCTTCGTTGCCTTGTCTCCCCAAAAGGTCTTCATGAGACTCACGAAATATTTCGGAGCGTTTTGCCACCAGTTGGCCGACATGGGTTCCAGTGTTTTTGGGGTTATCGCCTTGAGATACGTTTCCACGTTGGCTTGATTCGCTCTGGGATAGGCGAGATAGCCGGGAAGTATGTGGAACAGCAGGGCCTGATCTGTGGATCCCTGAACGTTGGCTTCTCCTCTCAACGCATTGACGCCACCGCCGGCAATGCCCATGTTTCCCAACAGCAACTGTATCATGCACATCGTTCTTATGTTTTGAACCCCTACGGTGTGTTGGGTCCAACCCATTGCGTACATAATAGTTCCAGCTTTATCCTTAGCCCCAGTAGCCGAGTAGCTTTCGTAAACTTTTAGGAGATCGGGAACAGGAGTGCCTGTGATTGAGGACACCAGTTCCGGAGTGTAACGGGAGTAATGCTTTTTGAGCAATTGATAAACGCATCTCGGATCCTGAAGGGTATTGTCCCGCTTTACCCTACCGTCCTGATCTTTCTCGAAAGCCCAAAAGTTCTTGTCATAAGCCTTGGTCTTGGGATCATATCCAGCAAAGAGCCCATCCTTGAAGTCAAATTTTGGGCCGACAATGAAGGAAGCGTTTGTATAGTTAACAACGTATTCTTTAAAGTATTTCTCATTATCAAGAATATACTTGATCATGCCGCCGAGGAAGGGAATGTCTGTTCCGGATCTCAATGGAGCGTAAATGTCGGCTTTAGCGGAAGTTTGAGTGTATCTGGGATCTACTGAAATAAGAACCCCGCCACTATCCTTGGCTTTTTGAACCCACTTCATTGATATGGGATGATTAGAGGCAGCGTTACTGCCCATTACGAGTATGCAATCACTGTTTCTGAGGTCTATCCAGTGATTTGTCATTGCGCCGCGGCCGAAAGACTCTGCCAGAGCCTGTACTGTGGCGCTGTGTCATATGCGGGCCTGATGCTCAATAAAAACCAGGCCTAGCGATCTCATCATCGCTTGCAAAGGCCATAGTTCCTCGTTGTCCAAAGCGGCGCTTCCGACGTGAGCAATTGCCTCAACTCTATTTACGGTTTCACCTTTAGCGTTTTTCTCAATGAAGTTAGCGTCACGTGTAGCTTTTACGCGTTTCGCTATTTCTCCCAAGGCCCACTCCCATGACTTCTCCTGCCACTTGTCACTGCCCGGAGCCCTGTAAAGGACTTTTTTGAGGCGATCGTTGTTGTTGGAGGTCGTTTGGAAAAGGGCCGCTCCTTTTGCGCACAAAGCGCCTTCGTTGATAGGGTGATCTGGATCACCTTCAATGTTGATTATCTTCTTGGCCTTGATGTCTGTACTGCAAATCAGACCGCAACCTACACCGCAATACGGACAAATGGTGGTTGATTGCTTGGCAGACTTCATTTTGTCAATTTTCTTCAACTCTTCGGCGTAGGCCTTAACCGGCCCCATATCTATGCCTAGAGAAGAAAGAGCCAAGCCCGCACCGGCCACGCCTGAAATCACCAGGAATTCTCGGCGTGAAACTGTCATAACGCGCTCTCCTTTCTATAACGTGAATTAAAAAGTCCTCTGAAAAAATCCTGAGACAAAAGCAAATAGCTCTCCAGATTCCAAATGAAACCAAGAAAATGTTCGACTCGGCTTAGGCGGCTGAAAAATGACGATAGCGAGCCCAAATATGTAATTTTATTTCCGGTCTTTTCGGCAAAACAAAATCATTTAAAACTTGGATTAACCGGGAATCTAAAGACCTTTATTGAAGTAAAACAGGCGAGGGCAGGGGGGTCAATCGACAGATTGAGTCTGATATGGATATCTTCTTGATTTAATTATTAAATAAAAGCGAAAATATTGGATGAGATAATGTCAAGATTGACATAACTCTCGTCGAATAAATCGCTCTAGACATAGCTTATAAAGTCATGGTTTTCGAAACATCTCCCTCAGACTCTGAACAAGCAGGTATGCGAAACCGATCATAACTAAAATCCGTCCAATTAAGAACTTGTTCACCGGGTCATTTTGAAAGAGGGCTTCCTGAACAACGAAATAACCAAGAACGGCGATAGCCAATAGACATATAATGATTTTTATTGTTGGATTCAGAAACTTCTTTCCAGCCATAAACAGACTCTCCTTTCATCCTTCAATTTGTAGTATACAAACTTTTACATTCGCAGGTGATATTTTTTACCGCAGTGGTATTGACCCCGGTTGATCAGACAATTGTGTTGATCCAGTTATTAGGCTATTTGGAAAACAAGTTGGTGAGATTGGAGTAAAAATGAAGATTCTGGTGATTAACGCTTCCCCGAGAATGGAATCTGGAAATACCCAGGTTGTGCTCACGCCTTTTATTATAGGGTTGAAAGAAGCTGGCGCTTCCGTCGATCTAGTAGTCTTAAAGAAGAAAAATATCAAAGAATGCATAGGTTGCTTTTCTTGTTATGCAAAGACTCCCGGAAGATGCGTCCATGATGACGAAATGCCGGCAATTATGGAAATGATTCAGGCGGCCGACATGTTGGTTTTGGCGACTCCCATCTACATAGACGGTATGACTTCACTGGCCAAGAAATTTGTAGATAGAATGGTAACCTTTCTCGATCCCCACTTTGTATCTGACAATAACAGAGTTCGTCATCCTCTTCGATTTAGTTTTCCAAACAAAATGTTCCTTATAAGTGTATGTGGGTATCCAGGTCTTCACAATTTTGATCCGGTAGTTCTTCACTTTGAAAGGATCTGTAACAATTTTAACTCAAAATTCTGCGGAGCTTTACTGAGACCCGGCGTATTCTCGATTCTCCTCACGAAGAGATATCCTGAAAAGATTAAGAATGTCCTTGACGCCATAAGATCGGTCGCACGTCAATTAGTGACCGATGGTATCGTATCTCCCGAAACACTAAGAGCGGTAGCGCTTGACATATGTTCATCAGAAGAATTGATACAAACAGCTAACGGATTCTGGGACAGAGAACTGAAAGAGTCTGAGCAGTAGAAGAAGCTACCGTGGGACTTTCACTAAATAAAGTGGAGCCATGAGCGTAACAACAGGAAATGATGAAATTAGATTCATAAGACCCGCAGTATATTTTCTCTGTGTGCTCCTCCTGCTTATTTATCAGGGAGTTTGTTGGGGTGGAGGAATTTTACATGTAAGACCTCCAGTAATAGAGGAAGGCGCTGTTGCCGTGGCAAGACCGATCTGCCAGGTTTCGAAGACCCTTGTGACGGTATCTGAATCTTATGTCGAGTTTAAGACCCACCAAGTATTTATCAATGACAACGACTACCCGCTTGACGCAATGTTCGTATTTCCACTACCCGGTGGCAAATCCACTACCGTAACCGAAGCGCTGGTTGACGGTAACAAGGAAGGCTTTCATATTGTTGAGTCTGAAGAGCTGTTCCCTTTGTTGAAAAAAATTGCGATTGAGACCGAAGACCCAGCTTCTATAGCCATCGCTAACGGTCCTGCCATTGTGATTGATCGCATAAGATTACATATCCGTGAAAGTAAATCTTTTCACATTTCATACAGAGTGCCCACGAAGATCAGAGACAGCGCATTGGATATTACCGTCAACATGGTGGGCGAACGTTACGCCCTGGCGCCAATAGGAGAATTTGACATCCTGGTTCGATTCAAAATGTCGCGTCCTGTTCGAACTTCGATATCTCCGACTCATAGAATTACCGTCGAAAAGGAATCTGCTCAACGACAGTTGGTTTCGGTCAAAGAAAAAGAAATCAGACAACCAAGCGATTTGAGGTTGCTAACATCACTGGGCGGATCTGGCTTAGACATAAAGCTGTTTTCTTACCCCTCCAGAAAGTCAAAGGGATATTTTCTGGCCATGATAGAACCGCCGCTGTCAAACATTGACAATAGGCGTCGCCCACTGGATGTGGCTATGCTCTTGGACTACTCGGGCAGCATAGGTCCAGAACAATTGGCACTTGGGAAAAAAGTAATCTTGCTATTCTTGGAAAAACTACGACCAGTTGATCGGTTTGAAATAATAAAGCTTACATCCAAACAACGCAGACTTTTTGGATCAGCAGTTAAAGCAGAACCGCAAAGGATTTCATCGGGAGTTGGATTCCTGGAGGAGTCGGACAACGGAGACGGAACAGACCTCTATAATGGAATTATTTGCGGTCTGGAGACTTTATCGTCAAAAAAACGTATCAGCTTGATGATTCTTGTCAGCGATGGAAAATCTACTATAGGGAAAACCGGAGGCGAAGCTCTGGTTGAGATGATCAAGCGTTACAACAAAAACAGGACCAGAATATTTGTTTTAGCTCTGGGAAATTCTCCAGATTTGACAACACTGTCACAAATAGCCAAAACCACGGGGGGGTCGGTCTTTCGATCCAATGAATCTAAGGATTTCGGAGAAGCAATTACCAAATGGATATCCAGTATAATTGCTCCAAGAGTAGTTGACCTGGTGGTTGACCTAAAAGATCTTGACCCGGAACTCGTCGTTCCTGACCCAATCCCCGAAATCCTGGGACAAGACAGCGCCATAATTACAGGGCGTTACGGAAAAGTCTCCGGCAGTGAGGTCTCGTTATCCGTGAAAGGTAAAATAGATGGACATAATGTAAGTGATATGAGGAAAATAGAAGTGTCCACTCAAGGAAGTTCTTATTACTTCATTCCTCCTCTCTGGGCTATGCGCAGGATGGCAAATCTGCTTGACCTGGAAAAAACGAGAGGACAAGACCATTCTTTAGTGGCAAACATTCAAGAACTCGCTGAAGCCTATGGTTTTGAGATTTGTGATCATAGTCCAGGCCATGAACAGGCATTCTCGCAACTGCTTTGGAAATACAAAACTTCCTGCATACCGGAAGAAGTTACCAGACCGGACTTCAAGAGGATTGGAAACAGGTTATTCAGGCAAATGAATGGATATTGGAGCCAAACAGGCCTAAAATCTGGTGGGTCTGAACGGGAATTAGTTTTTTTGAGCCAAGAATATTTCGATCTGATTAAACTCAATCCAGAATTAGCTCCAATAGTCGCTATAGGACCAGAAGTCAAGTTTCAGAATAAAGACCAAATTGTCAAAACAATACGTTACGCTGTGAAAGAAGATCATGAAGGACCTGAAATTGAAACGAGGGAGCGGCTAGATGATAGGAGGACGCATGATAAATGATATGGCCCGTCTCGCTGTTTGCGACAATTGCGGCTGTTCATCTTCAAGCCCTTCAAGTTGGCGAAGGTGATCCGCTGTCCTTAACAGCATCATGGCTATGTCTCCCTCATCAGCGGAAAGATTTTCTGACAGGTCATCCCATTGGGCTTGGCTTGCCCACAGGAATGTAGCGGCGCAGGGCCAAAACGAAATTGTTGGAAAATCGAATCCTCTCTCTATCATGAAGTTGATTAAAGGTTTCAATCTCTGCATCATACCTCTAAATCTCTTCCACAGGTGGCGGGTGTCAACCCACAACTCTTTGCTGATGTGAATCTCGCGGTCTTTGTCAATTACAAAGGGGGATATCATTGCGGCAAGACTTATAGGGTCAAGTCTTGAGAATTCTCCGCTTCTTATCAGTTCAGCGATAAGTAGTGGATGGTCCAATCTCAACTTTGCAGCCCATTTTCCATCGATAGTCGGGCTTCCATTTTCATCAATGTAGTCTAACTCCTCTAACAACTTCAGGTGCCTGAAAAAGTGGTCTAACAATTTGGCTCTGATTTTCCTGGCCCGAGTCTCATTGGGAGTATGAGTAAGGAGAGACAATTCCAGGAGCTTGATCACTCCTGCAGGATCGTGAGAAAGTAATAGATTTAATACCATTGAAAAATTGATGGCTATCCTGGAACGAAGAGGCTCTGGACGAGAAAGTAACAATTCCTGAGCCAATGCTACATCAAAGAATTTACCGGGAGCCATGACTATGAAACCGGCTTTATCCTTTCCCCGCCGCCCGGCTCGTCCAGTCATCTGGTGGAATTCGGTCGCGGTCATGTCCACGAAGGATCTTCCATCGAAACGGTCTGTGTTCAGAATAACCACTGTTCGAGCAGGAAAGTTGACTCCCGCAGCTACTGTGGATGTTGAGAAAATTGCTTCGAGTTTTCCTGCCAACATCATTTGTTCGACGAGCAACCTCCACGCAGGCAAATGCCCAGCGTGATGAACTCCCACTCTGCACATCATCAGTCTTTGGATTTGCCGCTGAGTTTGTAACTCAGGATTCTTTTCCAAATAGGCTTCTATCTCCACATCAAAACCGTCCTCATGAGGTAACATGGGCGCCTGTGTCAACGAAGCCAACGCTTTGTCGCATTCTGACCTGGATTTCATGAAGATTATGGTCGGCAAGAGATCGAAGTCTCTTAGGACCCCCAGGATTTGGTTAAAATCATGGTGTTTTATGTCAAATCGCCTTTTCTGCTTTTTCTGGTTTCTGGCGAACTCCGCCACCTGCGGGAACAATTTACGGCCCCGCAAAAACGGGGTAAGTTCTCCTGAAGGCATCAAAAATAGGGCGTTTAGTGGCACTGTTCTCTCTACTGAAAGCACCACACTACAAGGGGACTTTCGAATGTTTTCAAGCCAATTGGCTATTTCATCGGCATTTGAAATTGTTGCTGATAGGAGCAGGACCCTAACTCTAGGTGGCAAATAAATTAAAACCTCTTCCCAAACAACTCCTCGGTCGGGATCGCCAAGATAATGAGCCTCATCGAGGATCACCAGGTCCACCCCTACATCGTTGCCGGTTTCCATTGAGTCATAAAGCTGATTTCTTAAAATTTCAGTAGTGCCGACTATCACAGGCGCGTCATAATTCTCTTTTCTGTCTCCTGTCAGAATTCCAACTTTGTCCAAACCCAATTCTAATCCAAACTCAAGTAGCTTGGCGTTAGACAATGCTTTTAGGGGCGTAGCATACCAAGTTCTAAGACCTCTTGACAAAAAATCCCGCGTAGCCTCCAAGGCAATCCATGTTTTTCCCGAACCCGTTGGAGCGCTTACCAGCACATCCTTGACCAGAATATTCTCTAGAGCCTTTAGCTGAAAAGGGTCCGGACGAAAGGCCGAAGGTTCAGGTTTTCCAATTGTAGAAAGTAACGCTTTCGCCTCAGCATGAGCGCTTGAATGAAAAATGTTATCCTTATTGTGCTGGGTCGAATGCTTCTTCAACAGCTTTGGAGGTAATTTTCTTTGAAAATTTTGTCTTGTTTTCATTTGCTGATTGGCCATTGAAACCCACAATCTACTAAATTAGACGTTATATCCTGAAAATCCGGTGACTTCTGTTTTTACGAAATGTGGAGCGATATAAAGATCTCAAAACTTATCTCCGGATCCTCAGTATTATGCGCTGGCAAGAGCCCTATCCAAATCATTCACAATGTCTTCGACATCCTCTATTCCCACTGACAATCTTATTAATTCATCAGGAATTCCTGCCTGCATGCGTTGTTCCTTGGACAATTGAGAGTGGGTTGTGCTTGCCGGATGAATGACAAGGCTTTTAGCGTCTCCAACGTTCGCCAGATGGGAAAAAAGCTTCAGGTCGTTGATAAAGCGTTTTGCCGTTTCGGAATCACCTTTTATTCCAAAGACTACTACTCCGCCTGCGTATCCATTTCTGAAATACTTATTAGCTTCGCCGTAGGAAGGATCGGACTCAAGTCCCGGGTATTTCACCCAAAGGACTTTAGGATGTTTCAGTAAATATTTGGCGACTTCCAGGGAGTTGAAACAATGTCTCTCCATTCGAAGTCCCAGCGTTTCAAGTCCCTGTAGAAACATCCAGGCATTATCAAGACTTATACATGCTCCCATGTT
>DYRE01000434.1 GCA_020718965.1 Desulfomonile tiedjei | reverse complement strand
CCTTTTCCCCCATTCCACCACGGCCATTCCGAGCCATACGGCATGGTCTGTTCTCCTGGTCAGCATCTTATTAAGCGCAGGTATCTTTTTGGCGTACACTCTTTATCTTATTCGTAACCGACAAATCCTCTCTTTATTGAGAATCGCTTTAATAATACTCTTTATCTTTTGGATGTCGTTACCTCGTTACGCATACTGGCCCCATGTCTTCTTGCCGATGGCATGGGGACGATCACCATCTAACCAGATCAATGTGGAATCCAAAGAACTTCCTCATGTCATCCTTATCGGCATAGACTCCTTGCGCCCTGACTACACATCACTTATGGGCAACAGAACTACGACTCCAAAAGTGAACGCTTTTCTCGATCAAGCTATCTCTTTTCCCGAGGCCTATACCCCAATAGCCAGGACGTTCCCGGCATGGGTCAGTATCCTCACTGGTCGCTATCCATGGGAAGTCGGTGTACCCTTTAATCTGACCAAAGCGTCTCCCCACGCCACTGCCGAGGCTTTCCCTCATACCTTCCAGGCTGCCGGGTACCGTACTCTGTTTATCACTGACGAAAAACGCTTCAGCAATATTGACCAATCTTTCGGATTTCAGGAAGTAGCCGGTCCTGTCATGGGTAGTGCCGATTTTCTTTTGGGAAGCTTGAACGATACCGCCCTGTCCAATCTTTTCATCAACGGCCGTTTTGGTAAATGGTTTTTCCCTTTTTCCCATGCCAATCGAGCGGCCGCCCCCACTTATTCTCCTGAAACGTTTATTCGGCTTTTTTCTTCGCAAATTCCGTTCTCCCCCCAGAGTCCCCAGTTTATTTCAATCCACCTTTGCCTCCCCCACGATCCTTTTCTCTGGAAAGACGCTCCTGTTTTACCTGGCGGCGTGCGAAACAGAAAAACAGCATATGAACTCTCACTTACGGCTGTTGACAGTCAATTTGGTGAAATTCTCAGGATGTTCGAAGAGAAAGGTTACCTTAATAATGCCTGGGTGGTGCTTTTATCCGACCACGGAGAAGGATTGGGTGAGCCTCACATGGAACCCATCAATAGACCACAAAACAAAAGGGAGCTTGATGAAAATCCTTTGGCGGTACAAGAAGACTGGGGGCATGGAACTTCTATCCTTTCCCGTAGACAGCATCGGGTGGTGCTTGCCTTTCACCACTACGGAGATGACGCTTGGCAGGGCGGAGTTCGCCAGCAGCCTGCGATTCTGGCTGATATTTTACCCACGTTGTTGGATGCCATCGGCATATCCCGTGCGTCATCAGGGAGTCACACACTTCACAGTATGTCATTACTTCCGGCCATACGCCATGACAGCCTATTGCGCCAACGGCCAATCTTTTTTGAAACAGGTCTGAACCCCCGTAATATCACTTTGAATGCAGGAAAAATTGATTGCAATGATATTCAGAAAGGGATGGCCCTTTATACTATTGATTCCGTAACCGGCCGTATGCTCCTTAAATCGGAAGTGATCACTAAGGAGAGCAATGAAAAATCCTACGGCATGATTCAAGAGGGGATGTTTCTGGGAGTACTCTCCCCTGATCAACATGGTAAACGGCTATTGACCTACCAAGCGGGTTTTAAAGCACCGCTGGAATTTTATGAAGACCCGAGCGGTCTGCCTAAAGAGGGTTACGCAATGTGGCAGCAATTTCGGGAAGAACGGTTGGGCATTGTGCTGAGCGCGGAGTAAAATAGGAAAGTCAGGGACAGATTGAAAAAAAAGGGGACAGATTTATCTTCCAAAACCGGGGACAAAATAATTTTTCGCAAACAAGAGGGAGGGGTCGGCTAGAGGGAGGGGTCAGGCTTGACTTTTGGATATTTGCCAGTTAACATTTTTCCATGGCACGTAAACCTCGAATCCATTT
>DYRE01000068.1:3937-9319 GCA_020718965.1 Desulfomonile tiedjei | reverse complement strand
AATGAAACAATGTTCAGTAGTATTTTACTATCAATTCACTATGGTAATTTTCTATCAGAAAAACAGGGTCCGCCTAAGACCGATTCCCAAATTTAATCCGGGCATACCCGATTCCTGACGATCTCCTTTTAAAGCAATACCATAGCCATTTTTTAATTGACCAGGCTTTTCAGATGATTGACTTGACCTCGAGGCAGAACGCTCTCCAGCACAGGCATAACAGTGGGTTCTGCCCAAAGACCCGCAATTTTTACTATCAAATTCACTGTGTTTTCTTTTTTAGGTTGTTCCGAAGCATCGTTTGCTTTCTCTTTTGACGCATCAATCCCCCATTTCCTGAGTTCCCTGTCCAGGCCGGTAGCTTTAAGAAATCCCTCGTTTTTTTTGATTATGTCTTTTACCATGGGAATAGATCCAATAGAAGAAAGTGGTGTCGCAGAAGCTTTTATGTAACTCAGAACATCAATTTGCTGGGATCGCAGGTTAGCTTTGGCGATGGCGCCCATGGCGAGTTCTGGCGAGATTAATTTGAGGTTTTCCGTCTTGACGACTCCATCACCGATTTGAAGATCAGCAGTCAGAGATTGCAATTCGAACGGATCAAAACTTTTGATTTTGCTGCCCTGATTCAAAAGAGGCTCAATGAATTTCTGAGCGCCGGTAAGAACGGATCGCAACCGGCCTGCGGACAATTTTCCAGGACCGGCGGACACAGACGCCTGACCTCTTAGTTTTTCAAGATTTTCCAAACCTGAAAGTTCTATTGAAGCTTTGACAGGCGCGTCAATAGTTCCTTTAACAAGCCCCTTAATTTGTTTACCCTCAATGGATGTTCCCGATACCTGAACTGCGCCGTTTATTTTCTCGAATGTAAGTGGGCTGTTGAGGGGTTTGTAATTAAGGCTAATCAGATGAATAATTCCCTTGATTTGTGGCTCTTTCTGGTGAGAGCCCCCTAGAGTTAAAGCTCCTTTAACAGTTCCAGACAAACCAGATGAGCCCAAGTGTGGAAATAGAGTGGCTAAAGCGCCGAGTTCGGCCTGGGCTATGTCGAGGTTAATAGTTGCGCCGTCTGGACTCTTAACGGAGATTTTTCCGACGCCTGTGACAACGAGTCCAGGGCCTTTAAGGCTGGCCTGGCTTATATGAACCTCTTCTGGGGAGTATGATCCAACGGATGTTATTGCCAGGTCCACGCCACCTTTTTTGAGAAACCAGTCTCCGATTGAGATGCTCAAATCCTTGAGGGGCGCGCTTAGAGACCATTTGAAAGAATTAGGTGATCCTTGAATATTGAAGCTCAAATTTGTCAACCCCTTCAAATCGATCGGGATTTTCACCGTACCGCCAAGGATGCCGATAACCTGCCTGCTTAAGGCTAATTCACCTTTGATCCCAAGGTCTGGCGAGCCAGAGTTTAATCTGTTTACGTGCCCGCTGGCAGAGAGTAATGCAACGTTTCTGTCGGGTAGAGATATCTTGAGATCAAACTTTCTGACGTTTAGGTCGCCTTTGGAAGACGACATATCCGCTGTCAAAAAGAGAGGGCAAGCATGAAGAGATTGGACTTCCTGATCCAGCTTTACCGTTGCTTCTTCAATTTTGATCCCCAAATGTACCGGATCTTGAAGAATCGAAGAAGATCCCGACAGATCAAGGGAAAGTACGGTTTGACCTCTAAGAATGGCTTTTACGCCAGGCTGCTTTTCCAAAAAAGATTTCAAGTGGAATTTTGTTCCGGTCATATCTCCAACAAGGGTCAGTTTCAGCTTGTTAAGCGGACCTTCAACATGAATCCTGGAAAGCATCGGTCCTTGGATCAGCATATCTCGCGGTAGTTTTATTCCCGCGCCTCCGATCCATTCACCTTTGAGACCAACAGCCAAATCAAGTCTTAATGATCTTGCGTCCGAGAAAGGGTTACTGATCAACCCTTTAAGGTTCAGAATCTTTTCCGAATTTTCATTCCGCAGATCGAAATCCGTAATTGAGAACGAGTCCGATGTGATTCTGAATGAAAGAGAAGTAGTCAGACGTTTCCCCAGGAAGCGGAATTTAGGGGGTGGCTGGACATTTTTTAGCTGAGTGGATCCATCAACAGACCAATCTCCCGGTCTAGTCCACGAACCGGTAAAATCCGTACTAACTGATCCCTCATGACCAATTTGATCGAGAAATTTGTCAGGAACTATCCCTCCCATTTGCTCAAGCGGAATGTCTTCAGAAGCGCCCTGAAATTCGATCTTCTCAACCTGTCCAAAATCAGGTGTTAGCTCTCCAGATCCGGTAATCTTGAGAGCTGAGGTTGTATGTCCGGTTGGGAAAAGGCCTGAGGAAAAATCAATACGCGGAAGTTTGCCCCGCTCAATTCTGGAACTTAAATCAAGTTTACGTATTTCCAGTCTGTTGAACCACGAAGCGACCGGACGAGGCAGGAAGGATAGATCCGACAATTTTGCAGATTCTATGACGCATGATATTTGAGCTGTTTCCAGGATTGTAAAATCATCGCTTAACAGCAATGATCCGTTTGCAATTAGCTCAGAACTTTGAACACCCGGAATGTTCGGTGTTCCCACCATGTTGAATTTTATTGAAGAGCCGTCCCGGTCGATTTGACCGTTAATCTTTTCAAGAGAAAATCTTGTCGGCTCTGGTGAAGTGACTGAGGTATCCTCAAGTATCAGTCTGGATGATTCTATCAGTACATATTTGATCGGCCATGAAAATTTACGTTTTTCAGGAGCTGTTCCGGTTTTTGTTTCAACAGGCCTACTTTTTTCAGGAAGCGTTTCTTCAGTTAATTCGGATTCCTGTAATCCGGGCTTGGCGGCAAATTCCGAAGCCGCTTCGGGTTTTTTGGAGAGCAAGCTCTCAATGTGACCTGAAGGGTTCCGATACATCACAAATGTTGCCTCAGAAATCTTTAGATTATCAATTGTAGGATTGCCTGTAACGATACTCCAGAAACCAATATTTAGCATGATTTCTCTGACAGAAAATAATCGGTTCCCTTCATTATCTGAAACGGATACGTTATCTACTACCGCATTGATTAGAGATGGGAAACCAATTCTGATTTCCACTTTTCCCAGAGATACCTGCCGACCTGTGACTTCCGCAACTTTTGATTCAATGGTTTGTTTGACGAAATCACTTTCCGGCAGGAACCTGGCCGTAAGAAACAGACCAGCGGCTATGACTAAAAACCCCACGAGTAAGCCTGAGAGCAATTTCTTTGAACGAGTCATCTTGTTAATAAACATCCTTAGGTGGGCCATTTTGCGCAAGCTTGAGATCTCTGCGTCAACCATACCTGTCGCAAAGACCGCTTACGATGGTCCAGTTTGTGGAATGGTCCAGGAAGGCCGCCTCGATAATTCAAGGTAGCAACAGCATACACCGGCTCACATACGGGCTGGAATATATCAAAGTTTCCAACCCAACAATTCCAGTGTCCATGTCTTGAGTCCATTCAGGCAACGTTCATCCAGTCTCAATCTATGGACCCCTCCCTGAATTATTTCAAGACTTGCCAAACCTGAGGGGGCATGTCTGAAAAGTTCTTCTGCCTGTTCTACAGGTATCAGTTCGTCATCAGATCCATGCATGATCAAAATATTCTTGCCCTGGAAATAGGATATCCACTTTCTCGGTTCAATCTCGACAAAGCCGTGGGCCCATTTCTCGGGATCTGGAGGAAAATCAGGATTCCTTATTATCCCTCTTTTCCGGAAATCTTCGATTATGGTCGAAGCCTCCTTCCTGAATATTTCAAAGTTGGATGGTGTTCCCACGACCGCAAGGCCGTATACATTTGAATTATCTGCCGCGACATTTATTGCGGCGGCGCCTCCTCCGCTGAACCCCAGCAAAATGATTCTTGTAGGATCGATAAAAGGGGTGTTTACAATCTTATTGAGGATTACTCTCAGATCCCTGGTCCACCCCATCATGTCAAAATCTCCTCCAGAGTCTCCGCAACCTCTGAAGTTGAAAATAACTGCGGCGAGGCCCAACGAAGTAAATGATTGCGCCAGTCCCTCATATCCAGGATCAGTTGCCGGCCTTGGGGCCCCACTACCCGGAATGCCATGACATATCACTATCACCGGGTACATCATGTTAGGTCTTGCAGCGGGAAAAAATATTTTGCCCCGCAACTCTATCCCGTCAGAAAAAACCTTAAATGCCTCAACTTTTCGAGAAGTTAAGGAGTCTATGTGAGAAAAGCTTTTTGGTGGTTTATCAATCCTGAGAGCCTCCAGCAATTTATTAAACATCATGCGAAACAGGCCTAATTCCATTATTCACTTCCAGTTAATAAATTTAGACATTGCCGTGTTAGAAATGTTTGAGGTTTGGAACCGCAAGTTGACATTCTATTAGTGACGGATCTTGCCGGCGTTTGAGTGACATTTGCGCATGTCTGTAACTCCAAGCAAGATTTTACGACCCCGCGTCGCTCATAAATAGCCTCACAAATGCAAGTTTTTGCAAAGCCGCCTCATCAAGCGCGAATCGCAAGGAGTCTTCAATCTTTTGGGAAAAATCGCCTGCCGGAATCAAATAATTTAGAGGCTTCAATGTTTTTAGAAGAATCGCGTTATAAAATCAATAGAGACTGGTCTAAACTGATTCCCTCTGACTATTAACTCAAGAACCCTTATTATTGTTGCAAATTAACAATCATTAGTTTAGGTTTTTGTAGAAGGCTTGGTGTTAGTTGGATGAACATGCCGAAAAGTTGCAAAAGAAGATTGTCTCGATCCTCAGTTACTCTAGTAGCTCTATGCGTCATGCTTCGAGCTGCGTGCGCTTTTTGTGAGCAACACGGCATTGGAGAGATATGCAAACCAGAGTTGATGGAATCCTCTGTAATTGAGTTGGGCAATCCAGGCGAGTTCAGATGGGTTTGTGATCATGGCCCGCTTTTGGGCGAAGGATTTTATGTTGTTTTCATAAGGCCGTCAGGGACATACGTTTTGCTCAAGGTTCCCAAGGGAAGAACCTCATTTGAATTCACCCCTGACGCTGTTGGTACATGGCGCTGGATGGTTATCAACACACATCCTGACAAAACCAAGCCGGATGTTGAATCTTCCCCTGGTAATTTTAAGGTGACTATTGCTGACGACGTCGGGAAATGAATTTTTGAGAAACTACCGCAGAATCTGCACGGATTTCCGGCTTTTCATAAATGTCAGCGTAAATCTTGTTCAACGATTGGGGCGAAGTTATCTCACCATTTTGTGAAGCAATTTTGGCGCCTAATTTCTAGATAAAACCAAAGAAATAAATTTTTTTTGGGAACGTAGCTTATCCGCAAATGTCTCTGTTCATTAAAGCGCAATTCCTGTACAGGTTAGCGCAAAAAGTGGT
>DYRE01000068.1:0-3837 GCA_020718965.1 Desulfomonile tiedjei | reverse complement strand
AAATGTCTCTGTTCATTAAAGCGCAATTCCTGTACAGGTTAGCGCAAAAAGTGGTTCTTAGAAGGAGTATCCCATGACTAGATGCCTTTTCAGGGCGAGATATCTATTATTTTTCCCTCTTTTAGCAATGCTTTCATTCAGTCTTGTTTGTCCAGTCGCTTCTCACGCAGCCGCTCCAGCGGTTCTTAAACAGTTGGACGACGCGTTTATCCAGGTAGCGGAAAAGGTAAAACCGGCTGTGGTAAATATAAGCTCAACCAAGAAAGAAGTCATCGGCTCTTCGGATGGTTCCCAAGAGATGGATCCTTTATTCAAGAATCATCCATTCAAGGATTTCTTTGGAGATGAGTTCTTCAAGCGTTTCAAGAAAGGCCCAGGGGGAGGCGGAGGCGGAGGAATTCAGCCCCACGGTATGGGATCGGGAGTAATCGTATCACCTGAAGGTCTAATTCTAACAAACGCTCATGTGGTAAAGGACGCTGACGAAATTAAGGTAACAGTTTCAGATAAAAGGTCTTATGACGCCAAAGTTGTCGGTATAGACCCGGAAAGTGACATAGCGGTTGTAAAAATAGACGCCAAAGGATTGCCCATTGCGACGCTTGGTGATTCTGGAAAACTTCAGGTTGGGGCAATAGTTTTTGCGATTGGGAACCCCTTCGGTTTGAATCGAACGGTCACCTCAGGAATTGTAAGCGCAACAGGAAGAACAAATGTAGGAATAATTGACTACGAAGATTTCATTCAAACGGACGCGGCTATAAATCCGGGAAATTCGGGTGGTCCGCTAGTTAACATAGATGGCGAAGTCGTTGGTATCAATACTGCCATAGCCTCTAGAAGTGGTGGTTACCAGGGAGTTGGCTTCGCTATTCCTTCCAGTTCAGCAAAGTTAATAATGGACGATCTTGTCAAGGATGGAAAAGTCAAACGCGGACTGCTAGGAGTCAATATTCAGGACATGAATGAAGCCCTGTCCAAATCTTTCGGCAGAAAAGACTCTGAAGGCGCATTGGTCTCTCAGGTAGTGGAAGGTAGTCCTGCTGATAAAGCTGGGATCAAGGCCGGTGATATAATCTTGAAATTCAATGACAATATCGTCAAAGGCGCCGCTCATCTCAAGAATCTGGTTGGCAAGGAAAAGCCGGGTTCATCGGCCAATTTGAGCGTCTACAGGGATAACAAGACAATTGAAGTGCCCGTAAAGATAGCTGAAAGAACACAGAAATCTCTTGCTGCGAGTGGGGCGACAGATTCAACGAGTGAAACATCCAATGATCTGGGTATACAGATCGAAAAAGTGCCGGCGACGGTCTCGTCCAAGATGGGTTTGAAGGAGGGCGAAGGTCTGTTGGTAAAAGATATTACTTCCAATGGAGCAGGAGCCAAAATAGGGCTTAGGTCCGGAGATGTTATTCTGGAGATTGATGGAACGACAGTATCCGGTATGGAAGAATTCAATAAGGCGGTTTCTGCGGCCAAAAAGAATAAAGTCATCCGTTTGAAGGTTCAAAGGGGTACAGCGAAGATCTTTCTAGCCGGATCACTATAGACAAAATGCTCCTGAATTGTCCCTGGTAGATGAGAAAACATCCGCCAGGGGCTTCAGGCTTAAATTGAAAACAAATTATGCGCGATTCTTGAAAAATCAACATCAACAAACTGGGGCCCTTTCATGGCCTCAGTTTAGTATTTTCAGACAATGCGTCTGGATCCTTTGCCTATTTGCTGAAAACGCGCCAGATTTATTCAAACGATATCTCAAACCTATAACCATTGGGAGTTAAATCTTTTTCTAAAATTCTTGTAGCCGCAAGAAAGAGGCTTTTGTGTTCTCTGGCAGCGCCTACCCGAGGGGTATCTTGCGGGAAAAGGTCACTACGGCTTTCAAAAATCCACTCGTTGAAATATTTGTCCAGCGCTTCGGACAACTCCCCGTCAATTTGACCATTTTCTCGATGGCACAAACTCCAGACGGTCTTATTATCAAGAAAAGGGCTTGCCACCTTGACATCCACCAAGAAACCCGGCTTGTATGTAATTGTGGCCACAATGGAATCGTCGATGACAATTTTTACCGAAACAGTCATGTGAACTCCTTTTTGAATAGTACAAAAAGATACCTCAATGTCAAACTGTCCATGTTATGGCCCTTTACCTCGATCCAAATAGAATCGAGTCCCTTGACAAAAAAATTATATGAGTTTAATGAAACCTAATTTTAGAGGGGCGCAAAAAAGATGATTGTCGGGATTAAGAAGCCATGCTCACAGGTAATTTGTAAATCGGATGGGAGGCAGGAGCGCTGTTATGGAACCTAGCCCAGCACTTGTTAAGGGAAACAGGGAGTCGGACAGACCGTACCGAAGAGTGGACTGTGATCATTATAGCGAATGTTTAAACATAGCGCTAAAGTGTCGCTGGTCTGATTTTTCATGTATGGAATGTACGGCCTATTCACGGACCAGATTTATAGAGCAGGCGACTGGTTCCGAAGATTTTTGGTAAGATACTTCATCATTCTGTCACATTTCAGTGGAAAAATTTATCTAACACTTGTTATTATATTTTGAATCAGGCTGGGTGAAGCCTCCTATGGACATTGACAGGAAAGCGCCTGGCCTTTTGTTTGTAATACCGCATGCGACGCTTTATGTGGTTTGGAGGATGTATGGGAACACTACCAAGAAACAGGACCGGCTTTCAGCAGTATGATGAAGCCAAATTGGGATTTGGAGATATTTTCACGGAGCATATGCTTACGATACGCTATTCTTTGACAGATGGGGGTTGGGGGACGCCCAGGATCGTCAAGACAGAGAACCTGTCGTTGCATCCAGGAGCCATGGTTCTTCATTATGGACAGCAGGTTTTTGAAGGCTTGAAAGCATTTGCAGGACCAAAAGATGAAGATATTTTGCTGTTCAGACCGGATATGAATATAGCGCGATTCAACAAATCCTGTGAACGGATGTGCATCCCTTCTCTGGACCCTAAGATATTTATGGCCGAGATGGCTGAACTTCTTCGAAAGGATCGGGACTGGATTCCCAAGTCTGCGGGGACATCTCTTTACATAAGACCTACCATCATTGCAATTGATTCACACCTGGGAGTGAGACCATCTAAGACTTATTTATTCTACATCATAATGTCTCCCGTAGGAGCGTATTACCCCGAAGGCTTTGAGCCGGTAAGAATAATGGTAACTGACAAATACGTAAGGGCTTCAATCGGAGGGGTAGGGGAGGCAAAGACGGCGGCCAATTACGCAGCGTCGTTGTATGCTGCGGAAGAAGCCCACAGCTTAGGATTTACCCAGGTCTTGTGGCTTAACGCCGTGGACAAGTTGTCGATTGAAGAAGTCGGCACTATGAACATCTTCTTCAGGATTGATGACGAGATTATCACGCCAAAACTCGGGGGAACCATCTTGCCAGGTGTTACGCGTGATTCTGTTTTGCGACTTTGCAGAGACAAAGGAATGAAGGTCTCGGAGAGAGTCATTTCAATCAGTGAAGTGGTATCCGCAGCCCAATCAGGTAAACTTCAGGAGATATTTGGTTCAGGAACGGCGGCTGTTGTTTCTCCTGTAAGCCATTTCAGATTTAAGGGGCAAGACTTCATGGTCGCTGATGGCAAGACAGGGGCCGTGGCGCGAGAGCTTTTCGACGAAATAACCGGTATACAGGTTGCCAAGAGACCTGACCCACATGGCTGGGTTATTAACGTAGGGAGCCGTCCCTAAAATTCGTCCCGAACAAGAATAACTGGCTGGGAGAACTATCCCCGTGGATGGGTCCGTTTGTGTAATTCTTTCAGCCTAGTTTTCGCCAC
>DYRE01000433.1 GCA_020718965.1 Desulfomonile tiedjei | reverse complement strand
CAACAAGGTAAGGTTGAGTCAACGGGAGGATCTCAGGGGATAACCAGAGTTGGTTCAACTGAAACGGAGTCAGGCAGGGCAGTGGATCCATGTGATTCAGTTGTGGAATACATGAAAAAGAGCGCTGAAATCATAAAAAGTCACAAGGGGTCAGACAGAAGATTCAAACTGAAAGAACTTAGGGCTGCCTATGATTCCCGGATGAATGGAGCCCCCAAGCCTGCAATAAAAGCGTCAGCAGAATGGGTTAAGGAACTCAGCAAGTCATGGGACAAACATGATGATAATTCTGTTTACAGAATGCTCAAACTAAGGAATGACGCCCTAAAAGCCTGCGACAGAACTCCGGAACAGGCTGGTTTCTAGTTTTTGAGGGGCTGTTCATGTTTAAATGGCGCATCGTCTCGGCGAAACTCGATGTTTGACGTATCGGTTTCATGAGAAAGCTGAGCTTACAATCTGACGGTAATCTTTAACGCCAACAAGAGTATGAAGAAAAGGATAGAAAATGCTGATTGAGTCGTACGATCTGAAAATTGAAGTTTCAGATCACAGCGCTGAGGTCTTTGAATATGAGGCCATAGCACACCTTCCTGTTGATGTCAGGGAGGTTCTCCCATATCTCAATGCTACTCTAAAAAGCGGAACCTATTACACTGATGGACCTGTCTTTTCCTGGAGATTAAATGACCATAAGGTTGGATTCTGGTATGATCGGATAGCCGCTGACCACCTTGATTCCAGAGATCAAGCCAAAGAGGTCATAGACCACCTGGTCAAAATAGTTAACGATATTTGGGATAAAAGGGAGGAGATTGAACCAGACACGGTGACGCACAAAAACCTTCAACCGCTTGAACTCTACCGTTTGCTTCCCAAGACGAACTGTAAATTATGTGGGGAGAGTTCCTGCTTCAACTTTGGATTGAAACTGGCTGCCGGAATGACTGAACTAAAGGAATGCCGACCTCTTTTTGAGGATATCACATTGACTGATAATCTTAAGCAGTTGGAGTTTTTGCTTTCAACCAAGCGACCGCTTCTCTAATTATGGCGCTTTTTCCTATCATCGATGTTTATTTCAGGACCGGGGCGTTTGAGCATGGCAAGCAAGAAACCGAAAGTTGACAATGGGAATCTTGATAAAATCGTTGAGGAGGCTCGCCGAAACCAGGAGATCAGGGAGACTACATATCGTGAAAAGGCTCTCAAGATCTTTCCATGGATCTGCGGTCGATGCGGCCGGGAGTTTTCCGGTAAACGACTCCGGGAATTGACAGTTCATCACAAGGACCACAACCACGACAACAATCCTCCTGATGGTAGCAATTGGGAACTGCTTTGCATATACTGTCACGATATGGAACACGCCAAGTATCTTGATGATGAGATCACCCCAGGTGGAGAGAACGCTTCATCTTCAACCTACAAGCCTTTCGCTGGTTTGGTTGATTTGATCAGTCGGAAAAAATAATCGTATTTTCACTGTCGCTAATAACAAAACCGGCACAATCAGGCGGGGTCTCTGGAACATGCAATTTTCAGGAATGCTTGTGCCCAGGAAACTAACATATAAATTATTTGGAGATTTGCATGCCCTTGATTTCTGAGTCCGATTACGTAGCCCCTACAATGTTGGGAAATCCTCATCTTCAAACTATAATCCCAACGCTTTTTCGGAAAGTGCCGGGGGTCATATATGAGCGTGAAAGAATTGTTACACCGGACGAAGATTTCCTCGATCTGGACTGGGCGAGAATTGGGTCTAAACGTTTGTGCATAGTGCTTCACGGCTTGGAGGGAGATTCTGGTCGGCCCTATATGCGGGGCATGGTTCGATCTCTGAATCGGCGGGACTGGGATGCGTTGGCTCTCAATTTTAGGGGATGCAGTGGAGAG
>DYRE01000432.1 GCA_020718965.1 Desulfomonile tiedjei | reverse complement strand
CCCCGTTTCATATTGAATATCATGCGTTCAATTCCTATCCATTAAATGAATTGCGGCCAACTGACAGTTCCTGCAGCACATACACATTTACCCTGAAGAATGAAGCTGGAACCATAGTACAGACATGGGAGAATACGCCAGCCTACTCTGATATTAATGAGCCGGGAACATACACCCTTCAGCTTGAATTCCGGGCTGGGGGGCAGACATTTGTAGAGAAGAAGGAAATTGTTGTGGGCGAGGAGGAAGCTTGGATTGTAACAATGACAGACAACTATTCTTGGAACTTCTGTCCCGGATATGGTAATAGCGGTGATGGTCAATTGACCGATCAGTGGGAATTTACAGGCACTGAAGAAGAATTAAAAGAGGAAACGGGGCTTTGTGAAGGTTACACAGAAAATCCTCATAACTGTTACAAGACTGGTTTTACTTGTAGCCGGTCTGTTAATACCAACTCAATTGTACGAATAGGTCATGCCTCCTGTTCTTGTACAGCCGGTACTAATATCTCAAGTTCATCTTTTGTTTATACTTATACTTGGGAACGCAAGGAATAAGCCAAGGCAGGGAAAAGGTGCGTCTATGATAAGTATTGTCAAGGGGAAAACGGAGATGTCCCTTAACCTCCAAAAAAGAGGAAAAGGTGTCAGAGGAAAAGGGGTCTACCATGGAATTTAAGCAGATGACGAACTATTTTTCATAGTGTATAAAATCGTTTGACGGGGGTGTGGCTCTTGGGGTCAGTGGCCTGTTCATTCAGACTCACTTAGACCTGAAATGCCGCCCCCGTCATCTGCGTCATCCTCAAGGGTCTACCGGGATGGTGCCGCAAGTGGCTCTGTAAGTAGACGAGATCTTGAGGGTGATATTCTCGTTTACATGGAGCCAAAAATGAAAGAAAATCTCCCCCTTGAGCTGCGCGTCGGAGTCGACGTCGGCTGTCACAGTCACAATGTTGCTATTGGTCTCTCGACCGGCGAAATCCTCGAAGAATTTTCTATTATTCACCACCAGGAAGGATTTCGGCAGTTCTTCTCTCGTATTGAAAAAAACGAAAAAATTTACGGCTGTCCCGTTGCTGTGGCGATGGAAGGATACAAAGGGGGGCAAGGGGTCTACCATGGAATTTACGGGGGCAAGGGGTCAGGTCTTGAAAAGTCATATTGTGATCTTGGCATCTTGGCCGGGAGTATCGGGCTCTGACCCCTTTTGTTTCTTCTCAGCGTTACTCTCCTTTATTTCCTGCCTCCATTATTGACAAGTTGCATCCCGCAGGATACAGTGACGATATGAAATATGAATTGCACAGCACTCCTGATTTCAATAAATGGCTTAACCGGCTGAAAGACGCAACAGTCCGGCAAAAGGTTCTTGCCCGCCTCGCTCGTGTTGAAAATGGCAACTTTGGCGATTACAAACAGCTTGCAGTCGACCTGTTTGAGTTACGGTTTTTCTTTGGCGGCGGTCTGCGCATTTATTACACCGTAAAGGGTGGCCTGGTTGTTTTGTTGCTTGTTGGCGGTGACAAATCGACCCAGGTTGCTGATATTGAAAAAGCTGGAACAATTTTGCTGAATCAGGCAAACAAAAAGGAGTAATTGACCATGAGCACATTTCGTTTTGATATTGCCCAACACCTTGAAACAGAAGAAGATATTCGTGGTTTTCTCTCTGAAGTTGCGGCCACAGGTGATGAGGCTGATTTTATTCATGCCTTAAGCATTGCCGCCAGGGCGAAAGGAATGTCTGGGATTGCCAGAGAGGCGGGCGTGACCAGAGCAAGCCTGTACAAATCTCTTGCCGATGGCGGGAATCCCCGTTTTGACACCATCAGCAAAGTAACCAAAGCCCTTGGCTGCAAGCTGGCAGTGGTGTGAAGCAAGAAGAAAAGGCAAACGTAA
>DYRE01000431.1 GCA_020718965.1 Desulfomonile tiedjei | reverse complement strand
TCATTGAGGTCTTTACCGCACTCAACCGCGCCGACATGTCTGCCCTCAAGAAAAACAGGGGCCACACCCGAATGGCACTAGTTTAAGGGTTTTTTGTATGAGAAACAAGCTGAAAATATTGGGTAAAATTGGTATATTTACCAATGCAAAATACAAAAAAAGCCATGCCATTCCTTCCGGGATTTCAGCTACGGACCCTGCGTCGAAAACCCCGTTCGGCCCAGCAGGAACTTGCCGACAAAATAGCTCTGTTGAGGCAAAAAACTTTCAAGCAGATCGGCGAGGTTTTTGAAAAGTTTATCCCTCGCACACTTCTTAAACAGGAGCAAGATGGGGTGATGAGTCGCCGAAGAATTTTCTCCAAAGAGAATACCTTTTGGGCCTTTTTCAGTCAGGTACTTGATGCGGACGGAGGCTGCAAGGAGGTAATCCGTAAGCTTCAATCCTATATTTCTGTCAAAGGGGGCAAAGTTCCTTCGTCTTCAACCGCATCGTATTGCACAGCTCGTAAGAAGTTGGAAAAACAGATGCTCTCTGAAATTTTTGAACACACGGCAGATCGGCTTGATAAAATGCCGGTGGCTGGATTGTTAAATAATCGACGAGTTATAGTTGTTGACGGGACAGGAGTCAGCATGCCGGATACTCCTGAGAATCAGGAAGTTTGGCCGCAGTCAGCCTCTCAGAAGCCGGGGTGTGGATTCCCGACGGCACGTATCTGCGCCTGTTTTTCTCTTGAAAGTGGAGCATTGCTCAGTTACGCCATCGGCAACAAAAAGAATAACGAGCTGCCATTATTCCGCAAACAGTGGAAGATGTTTAAACAGGGCGATATCTTCCTGGGAGACAAAGGATTCTGTAGTTATTTCGACATCGCAAACCTGGCAAAACAAGGCGTTGACAGCGTTGTCACCCTTGCCAGGAGAATCCCGGTCAGTTCAGCAAAAAGCCTCAAGAAGTTTGGGAATAATGATCTGCTGATAAAATGGGAACGCCCCGTCTATAACAAAGTTTTGTCATATTCAAAAGATGCATGGGAGGAGCTTCCGAAAGAACTTGTCCTGAGACAGATCAAAGTCACGGTGACACATCCTGGATTCAGGACACAGGGGTTCCACATCGTTACCACTCTGCTCGATGCCAAGCAATTTCCTGCTGAACAAATTGCCGAGCTTTACTTCAAGCGGTGGGATGTTGAGCTGTTTTTTCGCGACATCAAAACAACTATGGGCTTGGATATTCTGCGCTGCCGAACGCCAGAGATGATCCGTAAAGAAATCTTGATGTACTTTATCGCCTACAACTGTGTCCGACGATTAATGTGCGAAGCGGCGGAAGAAGCGAGTCTTGATGTTCGAGCAGTAAGCTTTAAAGGCAGTGTACAGGCCCTCCGCAGCTGGGAGCCTCATCTGAATCAGACGAAGATCAGCCGAATAGAGCGGTTCAGAATGATCAGTGATTTGTATGACGCGATGACAAACACTCCGATCAGACAACGCCCAGGACGAAAAGAACCTCGATGCCTGAAGCGACGAAGAAAAAATTACGATTTACTGAACTTACCGAGACATGAAATGAGAGAGACTCCGCATCGGAGCAGATATCATGCCGCAAACGCTTAAACTAGTGCCATTCGGGCCTGACCCTCATTACCCCATTACCATAAGAAAAATCAGATGACATTTATGGTGGATGTGGTTATTATTATAACTATTATAAACCGTGTCTTCATCAAAGGAGGTGTTTCAATGCAAGCGATAGAGGCGTATATTCCAATCACTCAGGCCAAGGCAAAACTTTTGGATATGGTGAGACAGATAGACAATACCAACGACACAATAGCAATCACCAAAAATGGTGTCCCGGAAGCCGTGCTACTTTCAATGAAGAAATTTGACGGTTTACTGGAAACAATTGATGTGCTTGC
>DYRE01000430.1 GCA_020718965.1 Desulfomonile tiedjei | reverse complement strand
CGTCCCAAGAGTTTCAGAGCTTCCGAGGGACAAACTTCGGCGCACTTACCGCAGGCATTGCATTTGTCTCTATGAATACGGTCGTAATATTTTAGATCTATTGCTTTTCTAGGGCAGGCTAACAGACACGCCCCGCATTCTATGCATCTATTTCTGGTAAAGGCAATTTCCGGGCTCGGTTTTTGAGTCTCAGGATTGTGGCAAAAAACGCAACTGAGTGGGCAACCTTTGAAAAATACCACACTGCGGATCCCCGGGCCATCCTCCAGGCTAAACCGCGAGATATCAACAACCAGTGGTAATTTCAACACTTTCGTTACCGGGACAACGTTGTTTTATACATAAGCCAGGTTAATTCCAAGTCTTTGCGAAATCATGTCTTTGACCAGAAAACCAAACTTGTAAAGGTAGTTAAGATTACCGTAGACCTGAACATCATTGTCCAACAAGGCGTCCACAATCTTGTCGCCCCCAGAAATTAAAAATCTCCAGAATGCTGAAGCGTCTTTGAAAACTATCTTTAGGTCCCACTCTTTAGCCGCAAAAGGTTCGACGGTCATGGCGCCATCGATGAAACGGGCTGTAGCCTCTAGGGTTTTGTCTCGTGTCGTAAAAACGTAGATTGCGCTAAAATCCTGCACATTTTTGTAATAGCCTTTCAAGGCAGGGAGTTTGAAAAGACCGTCACGAGAATTCTCTATGGACCATTTCATAAAATTTAGAAATGTTTCAAGTGACCAATCCGCTATGTTCCCTTTTAGCAATTTCATGAACGAATCGAACTCACCCATTTTTTCCTCCCTGAGTCTTGTCAGAGGCCCTTTGGCAGCCTCTATGTCAAAAGAGTGATTATTTCAATGTTTAAGTTTTTGACAAATTTCAACACCAGCGCAATTTTGCGCATATCCTGGAGAAACAATATATTCCGTTCTTTCAAGTATTTCCTTTTGCATTTCCGGGTTCAGATCTATGAAAAACGCCGAATAACCTGACACTCTAACCAGTAGGTCATAGTGAGCTTCAGGTTTTCGGATAGCCTCCTCAAGAGTTTCCTTGGAAACGATGTTGAATTGGATCTGTAACCCTCCGTATTTTCCTTCAACGCCCCGGCCAAAGAAAGTGTTTATCGCTGCGCCCAGATTACGGGCCATGACATTTTTCTCCAGTTCCGGAAGGCACTTGATGTTAAGGGCCGCCCCACTCGAAAGGGCCTCGGGAGGTAATTTTGAGACGGAATTCAAATTCTTGCTTAAATAACCCGAGACGCAAGAAACAGGGGTGATGCCGCTGGCAAAACTTTTCTCAGCTCCCCGACCACTAGGCAAACTTCTGGTAAATCTTCCCATACCAGCGTGGAAGGTCATGGTCCAGTACCCTACCCTATACCGGGCGCCCCTATAATTGGTCTTCGAGTGAAATGCCCTGTCCAGAAATTCTACTACGTCTTTGGCTATACTATCAGCGTAGTCATCATCGTTTCCAAACTTTGGGGTCTTAAAACGGTTTCCCAATAGAGTTTCAATCTCCTCGTATCCATTGAAATCGGCCCTGACCGCTTTCAGCATTTGACGAAAGGTAATTTTCTTTTCATCGAAAACCCATTTCTTTATGGCGCTGATTGAATCCACCACATCCGCCAGTCCAACTATTGCAGCCCCCGAAGAATTAATATCCGCCCCACCTTGCGTAACATCCATGCCCTTGTCCATGGGACCTTTAAAGAATGAGGAAAGGATTGGGGTTGGATAGAATTCCTGATGAATTCGACCAAGATGATCGTTCAAAGTGGTAGCTCGATCAATCAGCCAGGACGTTTGTTGCTCAAAAGCGTGCTTGAAGTCGTCAAAAGATTTGAAGTTTTCCGGGTTGTCTGTTTTGGGGCCTACTTGGATGGAATCGGTTTGTCTGTGCTTGCCTTGGAACAGAGC
>DYRE01000067.1 GCA_020718965.1 Desulfomonile tiedjei | reverse complement strand
CCAGGAGGATCATGCAAAGAAGGTTGCTACAGCCCAATTATGGGTTATGGTGGGTAGTGCGGACGAGGAACCCGCGGAGAGAGGAATCAGCCATCTGATTGAACACATGGCATTCAAAGGGACAGCCAAAAGAGGATTGGGACAGATAGCATCCGAGGTAGAGGCACTAGGAGGCGAAATTAACGCATATACTAGCTGGGATGAAACTGTATTTCACATAACTGGACCATCAACAGCCATTACTCAATCTCTCGATATCCTTACAGACGCTGTTCTTCACCCGACCATAGATCCAGAAGAACTTTCAAAGGAAAAACAGGTAGTACTGGAAGAAATACTGGAATCAGCGGAAAGACCTGAACGAAAATCCTCACAACTTCTTTTTGATACTGCGTATGTGTCCAGTCCCTACAAATATCCAGTTATCGGTTACAAAGACATTGTGGAGAAACTATCCAGAGATGATATATTGGCATTCCGTAAGAAATGGTATGTCCCTGAAAACATGTTTTTCCTGATTGTAGGAGATGTTGACACTTCCGCAGTGTTAAGAGAAATTCATCAGCTAACAGGGGACCTCAAACCCCTTGGTTTTTTCAGACCGCCAAGACCGCTTGAGCCAATCCAAAAGGACGTCAGAACATCCTAC
Source organism: Desulfomonile tiedjei (assembly GCA_020718965.1). GTDB lineage: Bacteria > Desulfobacterota > Desulfomonilia > Desulfomonilales > Desulfomonilaceae > CAJBEZ01. Next base: position 8,827 of record DYRE01000067.1, on the reverse strand, counting down.
TTGGCTGACAAAAACTCGCGGGAAACCAGGATGCATATAGCATTCCATGTTCCTGCCGCTGTGTCTGTAGACGTTAATCCTCTGGATTTGGCGGCGGACATTCTTGGAGGCCGCGAAAGTTCCAGGTTGGTGAAATCATTAAAAAAGGAAAAGGGACTGGTTAATTCGATATCAGCTTATGCAATGACCCCAAAAGATCCTGGCTTGATGGTAGTTTCAGCAACATTGGATCTTGCCAACATCGATGCGGTCACTAAAGGCATAATGGAAGAAATAGCAAGACTTGCAAAAGAACCTCCTTCCACCGCAGAACTTGATCGAGCCAAAGTCAACCTGGAGTCCCAGAACATTTATTCGCTGGAAACGGTTCAGGGAGTTGCAAGGAGTATCGGAAGCTCCAGAGCTGATGTCGGTGATCCGAATTACGAAGAAAAATATCTCATTCTTAATAGGGCAGTCACTCCAGAAGAAATATCAGAGGTGGTAAGAATTTTCATGAGGCCATCAAACGCCACCATTTCAGTGCTTTCACCTGAAGATGGAACAAAGAAATTCAATATTGACTCTCAAGCGAAGATAATAAATTCCTCAGAACCCGAAACAAAATCTTCCGTCGCCCAGAAACCCGAAGAGAAAAGAGTGATTTCAAGAAAATTGACAAACGGAATGACGGTGACGCTTGCGCCAGATAATTCAAACCCGGTTGTCTCGGTAAAAATAGTGCACTTGGGTGGCAAGAGATATGAAACTAGAGAAACTGAGGGCATAATGAATTTTGTGGCGCAAATGTTACCCAAGGGAGCGGGGGACCTTTCAGAATTTGAAATCTCTAAAAGGATTGAAGATATGGGAGGTCGGTTGTCTGGATTTTCCGGATATGATTCTTTTGGACTTTCCACAAGTTTTTTCAGTCGTTATCTTGAAAATGGCTTGAAACTACTCGAAACAATTTACAAGACCCCGAGTTTTTCCCCGGAGATTATGGAAAGGGAACGACAACTGATTATCAACAGAATAAAAACCGAACCAGACAGGCCAGTTCAGTATGCCATAAATCGCTTGAACAGGGCCGTCTATGAAAAACATCCCTACGGTTTTGACAAAGAGGGCACGCTCGAGACTGTCGCCAAATTCTCAAATAAGGATCTCATGGACTGCTATCGAAAATATTCAACTCCATCTAATACAGTAATTTCTATGGTTGGGGCATTTGATCCGGAAAAGACTCTCAAGATCCTGGATAATCTTTTTGGAGTAGTGCCGCCTGAGCCATTCAAGGCGCCCACTGTTTCTGAAGAAACTCCTATTGAAAAACCACGAGATGAAACTATTCTGATTCCAAGAGCTAAGGCCCACATAGCGATGGGGTTTAAGGCTGTAACTATGATGGATCCCGACAGGTATCCTCTCGAAGTGTTGAACAATCTGCTTTCGGGACAAGGAGGCAAACTGTTTCTTCAATTAAGAGACAAAGAATCGTTGGCTTACACTGTGGCGTCTTTCATCAGACCGAATTTGCAACCGGGGATGTTTGGATTTTATATCGCTTGTGACGCCCCGAAAGTTGACAGGGCCCTGTCTGGATTATTGAAGGAGATTGATAAAATACGATCTGAAACCATTTCAGAAAAAGATGTAAAGAATGCTGTCAACAATCTGATAGGACATCATGAAATTAATCTTCAAAGTTCTTGGTCCCGAGCCGAAAACTATGGTCTTAACACGTTGTACGGACTTGGCTGGAATTACGAGGAAGAGTACGTCAAGAAGATCTCGGAAGTAACACCTGCTGATGTTTTAAGAGTCGCTCAAAAATATCTGAATCCACAGAAAAGGGTTGTTGTAAAGATTCTTCCCGAAGACAACGGGAAATAGGTTTGACAATTCGTGTCGGAAGGCGGGAAGATCGGTTGAATGAATGCGCAGATACTGGGACATGCCGTGAAAAAGTCAGCGTTCAACCAACCGGTTTTCCTGTATGGGGTTCCGTTATTATCATATTTACTGCGACATTCGAGGGCTGGAGGATAATTTGAGTTTCATTTCTGGCTCCACGCTTGGTTTAAAACCTTCACAGTTGACTCGGCTGGAGAAATTTGCAAAGCGGCGTGTACCGGCAAACATGGTAATAACTCATGAACTAGCGCGGAGCCTTACTGAACTGTCTTTCGAGATCAACCGTCAACTCGGCTTGTTGATGGATCGAAAGGGCCGGCTTCAGAGAATAATAGTCGGCGACGCCAGGTCAATTCTTATTCCCCGACTTTCCGGTTGGCGTATAGGCGCCGGAAGGCTTAGAGGACTTCGACTTATCCATACGCATCTCAAAGATGAACCCTTGTCGCCTGAAGATCTATCGGATCTAGCTTTGTTAAGATTCGATCTTGTCTCCACTATTGGAATCGACGAATCGGGTCTTCCAACTTTGATTCGGAGCGCCTACCTTCTGCCACCAAATCCTAAGAATCAGGTCTGGGAATTTCTGGAACCGGCCCATCCATCCCAACTGGACCTGGATTTTCTTGTTTTTGTCAAATCTCTAGAGGATGAAATTTCGCGAACACTAAAATCCAAACGTATAGGTACTCAAACGGAAAGAGCCTACTTGATCGGCAAAGTAAAAGGGAACGAATGGGAGAAAACCGAATCTCTTGATGAACTCGCCGAACTTGTCAATTCGTGTGGATTGGATGTTGTAGCTTCATGTGTGCAAAACAGGGAATCGCCGGATCCTCGTTTTTTGGTTGGCAAAGGCAAACTTAAGGAGATCGTTATTGACGCTCTTCAAAAAGGCGCTGACGTACTAGTTTTTGATACCGAATTGACAGCAGCTCAAGTGAAGGCTATCTCTGAATTTACTGAAATTAAGGTCGTGGACAGGTCTCAGATTATTCTAGATATTTTTGCGCAAAGGGCTAAGTCGAGCGAAGGAAAACTACAGGTTGAACTTGCTCAATTGCGTTACGCTCTGCCTAAACTTTCGGAAAAAGATGACGCTTTATCGAGACTCACAGGAGGCATTGGAGGAAGAGGCCCGGGGGAAACACGTCTCGAAATAGACCGGCGTAGAATTCATAGCCGGATTGGCTTTCTTGAACGGCAGATAGCGGCCGTAGGAAAGGCAAGATCTATAAGGCGGAGTCTACGCAACAGGAGAAAAGTTCCGATCGTGTCAATAGTGGGCTATACGAACGCTGGGAAATCCACTTTGCTGAACAATCTGACCAGATCTAAGGTCCTGGTCGAGGACAAACTCTTTGCAACCCTCGATCCCACCAGTCGAAGATTGCGATTCCCTCGTGAAACTCAAGTGATAATTACCGATACCGTGGGCTTTATAAAGGACTTACCCGAAACTCTCGTGAAGGCATTTGCAGCGACATTGGATGAATTGGCTGACGCGGATGTGCTACTTCACTTGATCGACAGTTCAAACCCCAATGTCGAAAATCAGCTTGAAGCTGTGGAGAGTCTTCTTGATAGACTCATGCTTTCGGACAAGACGATTATAAGGATTTTTAACAAGATTGACTTGGCGGATGAAGAGGTGGTATCCAACTTGTGTTCGTTGTACAAGGGTTTGGCCATATCTGCTTTAGATTCAAAAACATTCTACAAGCTGATTGAACGTGTGGAAGACGAAATTCTGACGAGTCTACAGTTCGAACTGGATAACAACCATGTTGACGCCCTGGCGTCAGGAGCCTAACCGATGAAAGAACTTGATCCCAGTGACAGGAGAAGGCTCCATATTGCAATAGGAAGTTTGATAGTCATTTTTATGATTATGATTTATCTCTCTATATCAGGGAATCTGAATACAATCAGCTCACAAATGATGAAGGTTTTTGACAATCGGGACGCGCTCCGGAGTTATGTGGAAAGTTGGGAGACTCATGCTCCATTGGCGTTTATCATGATTCAGATTCTTCAGGTTTTACTAGCTCCGATACCGGGAGAATTTACGGGAGCGGTAGGTGGATTTATCTTTGGCGTATGGCCAAACGTGATTTATTCTACTATTGGGTTGACCATTGGCTCGATGTTGGCGTTTATGGCGTCAAAGATAATTGGTATGCCGCTGGTTAAATACTTTGTAAGCGAAAAGCACCTGAGAAAATTTCATTTTCTCACCGAACGTAGGGGCGCTTTAATGGCGATGGTTCTATTCGCCATTCCTGGTGTACCCAAAGACATACTCTCTTATATTCTAGGACTCAGCCCTATGGGAGTTTTGACTTTTTTCTGGGTTAGCTCCCTGGGAAGAATTCCGGGAACAATAATGTTGAGTTTAAGCGGGTCTGCAATTTATGATGGAGACTGGAAATCTATTCTAGTATTATCATTGATCTGCGTTATCATTTTCATCTTCCTGTTCTTCCAGCGTGATCGCATTGAAGAATGGATCCGGCGAAGACACTCAGAAAGCTGAGACCGCGTGCCGTTCTGTTATTTTAAAACTGTAACACCCATGATCACATTGGATCAGTGTGGTCTAATCTTTGCCGACCGCCATTCAAGTGGTCAACATGGTCCAAACACTATTCTGTTAATCGATTGTTTTTCGGAGGGTTAATGGATACGGGGCCAGAATCAAGCGCGCCTGACAATCCAAGAAAACAACTTTTCGATGCTTTCATAGAACATTTTTGTTCTGTAAACAGCCATCAAGGTGTTTTTCCCAAAAAATGCAGGACTTGCGGCAAGGAATACGAAAATCTGCATCACTACATTGGCGACACTGAGAGCAAGGCTCAGACGATGGAAGATGTCGGCGAGATCATGGGCAAATCTTTTACAATGGTTTACAGGAATTGCTCCTGTGGAAATACGCTGGTCGTTACCATTACGGATGAAATAATGCCTCAGATTACGGAATTCTGGGAAGCGTTAAGATTGGAAGCGGAAATTTCCGGTCATTCGCTGAAACATATCGTTACTTCATTTGTAGAAGAGTGGGAAAACGACATTAATTCTCAACTTAGTCGTACTAGAAAAAATAGACGATTCTAATATTCGCCATCTTATAAATATCTTTCATAACTTTAGTGAATCCTGATGTTGATTACAGATGTAATTTTTGATTTGGGCAAAGTGCTAGTCCCCTTTGATTGGGAAATCGCGGTTCGAAGACTCGCAGGACAGTTCCCGGATAGAATTGGTAAAGCCACCCAAGATGATACACAGGCGCTCTTTTTACTCATAGGAGATCTTGTTGATCTACTAGAAATTGGAGTGATCAATTTTCGACAATTTCATGGTCTTGTCGCTTCTAGGACCGGATTGAGTTTGTCTGAAGAGGTTTTTCGTAAAACTTGGTGCGAAATTTTCACACTTGACGTTAATGTCGTCGGCTTGGGTAAGAAACTAGCGGAGCGCTACGATGTGTGGCTAGCTTCTAACACCAATGAAGCCCATTACAATTACATCGTTGACAAATTTCCTGAAATTCTATTTTTCAACAAGGCGGCATTATCTTACGAGTTGGGCACTCGGAAACCTGAAATAATTTATTTTCAAAAGGCAATTGAATTATTCGGTATAACGCCGGAACAGGCTGTATTTATTGATGACCTCGAGGAAAATGTCATGGCGGCGCGTCGTACTGGTTTACACGCTATTCATTTCAATGATTTTGATTCGCTGCTGGATGAGTTAACTGAGTTTGGTTTATTGCCTCAACCTATCCCAAGGAGACAAACACTTGAATAATGGCGGTTTTGAAATTGACGGTTTCAGGTTTTCTGCTGTTAGCGCCGGCATTAAACGATCAGACTCGAACAAATCAGATCTTGCATTGATTTTTTCGGATCGACCCTCTGTGGCTGTAGGTGTCACGACAACTAATCTGGTTTGCGCTGCGCCTGTTGAGGTAACGAGAGAGAGACTTCGTGGAGGATTTTCACAAGCGGTCTTGATGAATTCTGGAAACGCTAATGCGTTCACTGGCGACGCAGGATTAAGAGATTCTTTGGCTCTAACCTCTAGCGTAGCCAACTTGCTTTCTATAAACGAAGAATTAGTCATACCAATGTCTACCGGGGTTATAGGTCATCCTCTCCCATTAAGCCGCATGGAGGAAAAACTTCCTGACTTGGTCAGTGCATTGCACTCGTCCAGTTTCGAACATGTTGCGTCGGCAATTATGACAACAGACACCAGACCTAAAATAGCGATTTCAGAAAAAACGCTCAGCAACGGCCCTCTGAAAATCCTGGGATTGGCCAAGGGAGCTGGAATGATTTCGCCAAATATGGCTACGATGTTGGCTGTAATCCTTGTCGATGCGCTTGTCGAAACGTCGCTTCTTCGAAAAGCATTTCGTGATGTCAACCGGTTAACATTCAACAGAATCACCATTGATGGAGACACCAGCACAAACGATACGGCCTTGGTCCTGGCAGGCGGATCAGCTTTTTCCAGAGAGTTAAAAACCAACACATCCGATCAGGAGATCTTTTCTGAGACCTTGTTTGATGTTTGTTCCAGTCTGGCAAAACAAATAGTCAAAGATGGTGAAGGCGCCACCAAGCTTGTAGATATCAAAGTCAGGGGAACCGGAAGCCAAACGGCAGCCGAAAAAGTGGCCAGGAGAATAGCTGACTCACCACTAGTCAAGACTGCGTTTCATGGTGAGGATCCGAATTGGGGTAGGATTGTCTGCGCCGCAGGATCAGCCGGAGTCTCTTTCGATCCATCCAGGATAGATCTCTGGATAGGATCTGTTCAAATAGTCCGGGCAGGCCGCTTAACAGAAGGGGATTGGGAAACTCAATCCAAAAGGGAAATGGCTAATCCAGAATTCTCGGTGACAATAGACCTTAAGGAAGGCCCCTGCGAAGCATCAATTATCACTTGTGATCTTTCCAAAGAATATGTGGAAATCAATGCGGACTATCGTTCATAGAAAGAGTTAAGTTAAAAAAGTGAACATGTCAGACAGGATTTTAAGACTTTTTAGCGGCGATATTAGGTTTGTTTTTGGCTTTTGGTTTTGATCCGTTGGTTTTTGATACAACCTTTTTAGCGACGGCAATTTCTGGAACAGTAATCTTTGCTCCCCGTTTTAATCTTCGGGATAAATTAACATCAGGGTTGAGTTGCGCTAACATTTCCTTGGGAACCCCGTACTTCTTGGTTATTCTGGTCACAGTATCGCCTTTCTTGACCACATGAACCATGTGCTTTTTAGGGGATTCTTCGTGGATCTTCTGCAATCCCGCTAGAAGAACATCCCTTTTCCCTATTGGTACCCTAAGTGAAAAAGGAGTACCTTCCCGGGGGGTGATCCCACTTACTAAAGCCGGATTGAGTTCCAAGAGCTGAGGATAGGAAATATCCACTAGTTTAGCCAGGTTGTATAACGAATAACTTCCCTGGACCGGAACAATTTCCGCTTTTGGGTCCTGACGGTTTGCAGAAAAAGGTCTAAAACCATAAACCTCAGGTTTTTTGGCGATTATTGTGAGAGCCTGGAAACGAGGTAAGAACTCCTTGGTTTCGCGTTTTAGCATCCTACTCGAACAAATATCTTGGTACTCATCAGCGTCTTCTTTACAAAGCACTCTATCCAGCTTGTTTTCCCCCGAATTGTAGGCGCTCAGCGCAAGTCTCCAGCAACCAAACATGCCATACAAATCCTTCAGATAAATTAAAGCGGCGTTAGTAGATTTTTCAGGGTCGAGCCGTTCATCCACATGACTATCTACGCGTAGGCCATAACTCCTGGCGGTGGCGGGCATGAACTGCCACATACCCAAAGCGTTGGCGGGAGACCTTGCGTCAGGGTTGGCTCCGGATTCAAGAAGAAAAAGATACGCTAGTTCCTGGGGTAAACCATGTTTGCGGGTCTGTTCTATAACCATTGGTAAATACTTTTCCGACTGAGCCAAATAGGTACGGGTCGAGTTCCGCTTCTCATAGGCATATTCCCTGAGGAATTTTCTTACTCTCGGTTCGTTAGCCTCCAGTGGTATAGGAGGGTAAGTACCTGGCTTACTTGTCTCGATTGCATGCTTTTCTTGCCCAAGATTCAGAGCTCTGGCAAATGCATTTGAAAATGGTAAGGACTTGAGACTTTCTTTCTTGACTAGGCTGGAAGATGATCCACAACTGCATACATTGGCTAGAATGATGCACACAAAACCAATTTTTAAAACTGTCCAGGAAAGGTGTAGTTTGAGCTTCACAGAACCGTTTTCACAGACGCAAGGGCAGCGTGTTAGTGTCTCCATAGTTGGCACGACCTTCTTAACAAGAAAAGGCGTAGGCAATGATCGGGATGACAGAGCTGCTTCCATTTCTAAACTTTTTGAATTTTATCACAGTTATCGACTTGAGTGAAGTTTGGAATGGCATTTTCATTGAAAATTTAATTATCTGCGATTGAAAGTCAAACGTATTAATCCATTTTCTATTTTCAGACTGCCGTTTAATTTGCTGACTAGCGATTCGGATGCTTGCAACCCCACTGATAGTGTTGCGGGCAGATCAAGGTTCCAATCCATCTCTTCAAGCGTTCCTGGATCCCAATCAACAAGCAGTAAATCTGTATTTTCAACCGAGGATAAAACAGCCTGAATCCTCCTGGAATATTTAAAACCGTTTTGCCTGTGCTTGAAGTCAAGTGTTTCAACCCTATTCCTGGCGAATACCAAACACCCCGCTATTATCAAATCGAGCAATATCGAATCAAAATTTACAGGACTAAACTCCCCCTGAATATCGAAGTCAAAATCTATTCCCCTGGAAATAAACTGCTGTCTTAGCAGACCTCCAATTGTCCTGAGGGATTTCTCCAGATTGCCAAGACTGGAATCATCCCCTC
>DYRE01000066.1 GCA_020718965.1 Desulfomonile tiedjei | reverse complement strand
ACCCACCATGTCTCCCCTCAGGAAAATACCATTAAAAACCCCTTCCACCTGAGCCAGAGGGTGAGTTTCGGGAATCATTGTGGGGTGCAATCTGACTTCCACTTTGGCCGCATGTTTTATTATCATAGCCAACAGCTTAATTTTATATGAGAATTCGCGAGCCATTACCAGATCAAAGGCTTCTATTCCGGTGATTCCTTCTACATGGATATTTTTCACGGGAGCGTGAATGCCATGGGTTAACGCCAGGACTATGGAAAGCTTGTGCGCTGAGTCGATGCCATCTATATCCAGAGTAGGATCTGCTTCCGCATAACCAAGCTCTTGAGCTTTTTTTAGCGCTTGATCAAAATCTACCTCAGAATTATTGGTCATTTCAGAAAGAATAAAATTGCATGTGCCATTAAGAATAGCCAGAATCTTGTCAAACCGGTTAGCTACAAGACCTTCCCGAAAAGACCGTAAAATTGGAATTCCACCGGCGACGGCAGCTTCAAAAGCTACATCAACAGAATTTTCCCTGGCAATTCTAAAAATCTCCAGGCCGTTTTCCGCAAGGAGAGCTTTGTTTGCCGTCACTACAGATTTTCCGTTATTTAAGGCCTCTGTAATGAAGGTTCTCGCCGGTTCGTAACCACCAATAAGTTCTATTACAATAGATATTTCCGGATCTCTAAGTATTTCGTATGGGTCATTTGTAAGGATTGATCTATCAAACGCCACTCCCCGATCGGAATCGATGTCCAGATCGGCGATTCTCTTCAGATTAATCCTGAAGCCAGTTCTAGCCTCGAGTATAGATTGATTGTCCGTAAGGATTTGAACTACGCCACTGCCTATCGTTCCAAAACCGATAAGCCCTACTGAAATTTCTTCCATCTGAAAGTTCCTGTTAACCTGGGTTGGTTATATTTATGATCGCTTCTTTACCGTAAAGGGGTAGTCACTATTTGTTGAGAAAATGTCTTATTCCCCGGACTGCCTGATTGATTCGAAAACGATTTTCCACTAGCGCAAATCGCACATGCTCATCCCCAAACGGACCAAAACCGATGCCGGGACTGACGGCAACTTTTGCATCTTCCGTCATCAGTTTTGAAAATTCCAAGGATCCCATTTTCTTAAATTGTTCGGGTATTTCTGCCCATACAAACATTGTTCCTTTAGGTGGGGGAACGTTCCAGCCACAGTCTTTGAGTCCATTACAGAGGGCATCCCGTCTATCCTTGTATTCCGACACAATTTCCGTCACACAATCCTGATTTTCATTAAGAGCTATGATCGCAGCAATCTGTATCGGCTGAAACATTCCATAATCTATGTAACTTTTTAATCTTTTCAGAGCGTGTATCATTTGAGGGTTTCCGGCTGCGCAACCGACTCTCCAGCCTGCCATAGAATAGCTCTTGGTGAGCGAAAAAGTTTCTATCCCCACTTCCTTGGCTCCAGGAACGGACAGAAAGCTTGGCGCCTTATAACCATCAAAAGTCAGGTCGGCATAAGCAAAATCATGTACTACCATGATCTTGTATTCCTGCGCAAATTCGACTATTCGCTTAAAAAAATCCTGATCAACGACCATAGTAGTAGGGTTGTGAGGAAATGAAATGATCAACATTTTAGGTAGTGGCCAAGTTACACGCACAGCGGCCTTCAAATCACCGAAGAAATCAGAATCAGGCCTAATCGGAACATGCCTTAAATCTCCTCCAGCGATAACAACCGAATAAGGATGAATGGGATAAGTTGGGGAAGGAACGAAGACTACATCGCCCGGGTTTATTATAGCCAGAACAAGGTGGGCCAAGGCGTCTTTGGCTCCCATGGTCGCCACAACCTCTGTGTCTGGATCCAACTCCACTCCGTACCGTCTTGACCACCAGTTAGCAAAAGCCAATCTTAGTTTTGGGATACCTGCGGAGGCGCTGTATCTATGATTCCTGGGATTCTGAACCGCTTCTATCAACTTGTCTACTATATGTTTGGGTGTAGGTAGATCCGGATTACCCATCCCCAGGTCTATGATGTCTTCGCCCGCCCTTCTAAGCTTCATCTTAAGCTCATTCACCACTTGAAAGACATACGGAGGTAACCTTTTGATCCTGTTAAAATCTTCCAATTTCGCCTCCCGTCAAATATTAGATTCCTTTAAAATTCGAATTCCTCTCCCGCCAAAATTGCTTCGGCCTTGAGAGTTCTTGCGCCATTTGAATCGTACAGACAAATCGTCTCTTCTTTCAGGTTCTGATCTAGGTTTGAATTGAGAGCCTCTACGCATATAAGCACTGGTTCAGCCGTTTTCTGAGTTCGAATCCACGTTTTTCGGTTTATGGTCATGTGGCAGAGTTCGGCTGCCTTATCAAGTTGGTGGGCTCCCTTGGCGGGATAAATTAGGCAAAGCTTCCCAGATGGCTGCAACAACTTCGACGAAACCATAAACAAGTCTGAAAGCGGCATCATTATCTGATGCCTGGAAAGAGCCTTTTCGCTCATCAGGCTGACTCTCCCGGAACCTGACTGATAATATGGCGGATTGGACACCACCATGTCAAACACGTCCCGACGAAAGAATGAATCTGCGTTTCTTAAGTCTCCTTTGACAATAAATATTCTTGAACCCAGATCGTTTAATTTTACTCCTCGTTCAGCCCTACCTACGAGACCATCCTGAATTTCCAAACCAACTAAATGAACTGAAGGATTCTTGATCGCCAGGCCAAGTGCTATGACTCCACAGCCGGTCCCTGCGTCCAAAATCAAATCCGTCGGACCCGGCTTAGCAAACCATGTAAGAATCAATGCGTCTTCTGAAACACGGTAACCTTTGGAGGCTTGTATAACTCTAACCTTGTTTCGAAACAGGCCATCGATAGTTTCCGCATGCTCTTGCAATATCAGTCCCAGCTTTTTGCCAAACCGTGTTAACTAGTAACTCTGCGCCAGCGCAAAATCTGTTCAAAATACATTCAACACTAATCCGGAGGAAACTTTAGGATAAAAATAGGTGGATTTGTGAGGCATTTTTTGTCCAAGTTCGGCTGCTTTCCTCATTTGATCGACCCTAGTCGGATTTAGGATGAAACTTATTCTGACCTCGCCTTTTACTGTCTTCTCTATGGCATCTAGAGTTGATGGAGTATATCCCATGTGAGTCTCAGAATCCTCCTCATCAAGCCCAAATCCATGAGCAAGAACCAATTCCCTTAATATGGTAACATCTAGCTTAACCAATGCTTCCGGTATGTCTTGCTTCAAGTTGGAAACTGAAGTTAGTGGATGTTTGAGCCCAAGCAGGTAAAACTTTTTCTCTCCATTGATTATCATTCCAAAGTGGCCTCCAGTCTCAGCATATTGGCCCAACTTTGAAGAGATTTGGCGGGATACGGACTCCAGGTCTCTGTCATTAAAATCGAACTCCTGGATTTGAAAATTATCGTTCAGCCTAGCCATTGAAACTTTCTGATCCAGATTCCTGGCCTCTTTCAACAACCTGTGAGCAGGTAATATTACCAGACCAGGATGAGACATTGAGGTAAGAAACATCATCACGTATTTGTGAGATTGATCGACGCTGGACGGATTCTGGGTTTCGATTTCTCTTCTGTACGCCAGAGCAGTTTCATATCTGTGATGGCCATCCGCTATGAGAAAACTCTTGTCCCTGAGAAAATTCACTATCGTCTGAACACTATCCTGTTTGCAGACACTCCATGTACGATGGATTGTGCCGTTTGAATCCACAGCTTCCTGGTCAGGTTTTGATGCCAGGATAGATGAATGCAGCTTACCTAACACGTCATCAGGATCATCAAACATAGCCTGAATAGGGGTAAAATTGGCCTTACACGCGCGAAGCAGTTCCAGTTGATCCTTTTTTGGTCCGGAATAGGTCTTCTCGTGTGGAAGTACCTTGCCCACGCCATAGTCTTCAACTTTCACTAAACCGATCAGACCATCCAAGCGGCGCCTTACACCCTGAGGTTCTTCGAAATCCATTTGATAAATGGCAAAACAGGGTTTCTGTCTCCTGACCAGTGTTTTTTCAAGCATCCATTTATTTAGTGTACCGGCCGCTCTTGTGTATCGGTTGTCCGATGTAGTGTCGTTGCCATGCTGCTTGCCTAAAACGAGCCTGATGATATTGCAAGGATGGAGGTTATAGAAGAATTCCTGTTCTTTTGGAGATATAACATCATAAGGTGGTGTGATTAAGCTGCTCAAAACATCTGAATAGTCGGAGCTATAATGAACCATCTCAAACGGTTTTATTTCAGCCATTAAAATTGTCCTTAATCAAATACCATACGGTTCATAAAAGTTTTTTTCTTGTTCTCGTGACTCTATGGGAAGTCATTGGGAAATTTTCCCAAAAAATATCTTCTTAAACTAACATATGATTGGAACCAAGATCAAATTTGATTTCCTAAAAAACAGAAAGGGGGCTTTTCAACCGGAAAAGCCCCCTTAAGTGTCAGATTCAAAACAGTTTGTTATTTCTTGCCGTCTTTAACTTCTTCAAAATCAGCGTCAACAACATCTTCATCCTGTTTAGCGCCCGTATGCGACTGCCCACCTGATTGGTCAAATCCTTGACCGGTGTCAGTCCCGGTTCCAGCCGATGTCGAAGCCTGTTGATACATGGCCTCGGCTAGCTTGTGAGATGCTTGCTGAAGTTCTTCCACTGCCGTTTTTATTGTTTGGGTGTCAGATCCTTCCATAGCCGTTTTTGTTTTTGCAATAGCTCCTTCTATGGCTGTCCTGACTGAAGAATCCACCTTGTCGCCATGCTCCTTTAACGATTTTTCAGTCATGTATATTGTGGAATCCGCTTGATTCCTGACATCTATCAACTCTCGTTTGTTTCTGTCTTCCTCAGCGTGCGCCTCAGCGTCTTTAACCATACGCTGAATTTCTTCTTCTGTCATACCGCTTGACGCAGTGATCTTGATGGACTGTTCTTTCCCTGTGCCAAGATCTTTTGCGGAAACATGGACAATACCATTTGCGTCAATGTCAAAAGTAACCTCTACTTGAGGCAAACCTCTGGGCGCCGGGGGAATCCCTACCAATTCAAAACGTCCCAGCGTTTTATTATTGGCGGCCATTTCTCTTTCACCCTGTAGTACATGAATCGAGACTGAGGGCTGATTGTCAGACGCTGTAGAAAAAATCTGACTTTTCCTTGTGGGAATGGTCGTATTTTTTTCGATAAGTCTGGTAAAAACCCCTCCCAAAGTCTCAATTCCAAGAGAAAGCGGGGTTACATCGAGCAATAGGACATCCTTAACGTCCCCTTTGAGGACTGCGCCCTGAATTGCGGCCCCTATGGCGACAACTTCATCCGGGTTGACACCACGGTGGGGTTCTTTGTTGAACAATTCCTTTACCCTAGCCTGTACCGTAGGCATTCGGGTCATTCCTCCAACCAGTATAACCTCATTAATCTGGTCAGCAGAAATTCCCGCATCTTTCATTGCCATTTTGCAAGGTCCAACGGTCCTTTCAATCAAATCTTGCACAAGAATTTCCAGCTTGGCTCTTGTAAGCTTCATCGTGAGATGTTTGGGTCCAGACGCGTCAGCCGTTATAAATGGTAGATTGATGTCTGTTTCCATTGATGAGCTTAACTCAATTTTGGCTTTTTCGGCCGCTTCTTTAAGTCGCTGAAGAGCCATTTTGTCATTTCGAAGATCTATGCCCTGGTCTTTCTTGAACTCCTCGGCCAGGTAATCCATAACTCTTTGGTCAAAGTCTTCCCCTCCAAGATGGGTATCTCCATTGGTGGACTTCACCTCGAAAACACCATCCCCAATTTCAAGAATTGATATATCAAAGGTGCCTCCACCCAAATCAAAGACCGCAACCTTTTCCTCTTTTTTCTTGTCCAGTCCGTATGCCAGTGACGCGGCGGTAGGTTCGTTAATAATTCTCAGGACATTCAACCCGGCGATGCGACCGGCATCCTTGGTAGCCTGCCTTTGAGAATCATTGAAATAAGCGGGGACTGTCACCACTGCGTCGTTAACTTCTTCGCCCAGATAATCCTCCGCGGTCTTTTTCATTTTCTGAAGAATCATAGCGGAAATCTCAGCGGGGCTATATTCTTTGCCCTTTACTTCTATATACGCGTCTCCAGTCTTGCTGCGAATTATTTTGTAAGAACAAACTTTGATGTCATCCTGCACTTCTTTTGACTCAAACTTTCGACCAATTAGTCTCTTGATGGCAAAAAGAGTGTTTTCAGGATTGGTTATAGCTTGACGTTTTGCGACCTGTCCAACCAGTCGCTCTCCTGAGTCTGTAAACGCCACCATGGAAGGTGTCGTTCGACCACCTTCCGAATTGGCTATTACCACTGGATCTCCACTTTCCATAATGGCAACACACGAATTGGTGGTTCCCAAATCTATGCCAATAACTTTTCCCGCCATTTTAGCCTCCTAGCCGTCTGGAATATTTTAGATTATTTAAACTTTCTTCAAAATGGATGTTATTTGCCGGCTGAGAAAACGATGACTTTGGCCGGTCTCAACATTCGATCCTTGTACATGTAGCCCTTCTCTAACTCTTTTGAAACTGTATTGGGTTCATGCCCATTATTGGGTTCTTGGGCAATAGCCTCGTGAAATTGTGGATCAAATTTCTTACCAAGAGATTCGATCTGCGTAACTTCGTATTTTTTTAGAACTTCCTTAAACATCTCCATTACCATCGCCACACCCGAAGCAACGGGATCACTCTCATGTTTTTGACCACCGTGAGCCAGCGCCCTTTCCAGATTATCCAGAATTGGCAAAAGCTCTCTCAACAAATCTTCTTCTTTGTATTTGAGCAGTCTCGATCTTTCCTGTGTTGAGCGTTTCTTGAAATTCTCGAGGTCAGCGACCGCCCTTAACCATCTATCACGATTTTCTACCGCTTCCTTCAAGGCTTTTTCGAGAGATTTTTCGGCTGATTCTTCAGAATTGGCATGCTGAGAATCTTCATCTCCCTTCACAGCCACAAGTTCAGTTGGCTGATGTCTTTGAACCTGGCCGGAACCTTCGGTTTCTTTAACCATTTTACCCTCTGGACTCTCTGTCATAACCACTTTAATCTCCAGTCAATCAGTGTGAAAAGTCTCTTGTTTCAACTGCCACGACTCTCAAACCAATTGAAGCTGACGTTTAATAAAAACACTAAATCGTCCTAATTTGTTCACTTTCCCTGAAACACGTTTTGAACTTGCATTTCGGCTTGGGCCAACTAATCTG
The DNA here is from genome assembly GCA_020718965.1 of Desulfomonile tiedjei. Lineage (GTDB taxonomy): Bacteria > Desulfobacterota > Desulfomonilia > Desulfomonilales > Desulfomonilaceae > CAJBEZ01. The sequence continues at coordinate 2,262 of DYRE01000066.1, read as the reverse complement.
GACGGAAAATAAGAACCACAATTACGAGTCAATCCGATTAATTCATTTGGGCGCCTATGTAGGGTTTGTCAAGAGTTACACCAGGAAAGAGCCTGACGAGCCAGCGCCGGTATATCAGGAATAATGAGCGTATTCCCTGGGATGCAGTTAAGCTAACATAACCTAATCATACGCCAATAACAGCTATACCAACCAATTGCTTCACCTTGATTTATTTTCCGATTTCGCCTTGTTTTGATAAAAGGATAAGAGGTTTTTCTTAACGCGATAAAGCTTCTCGGAAAGAGAAACCTTGTAGATGTGGGGATTGGAAAATCTCTTTAGCTCTGGCTCAAGTTCGCCCAGTTGTTGAAAAACCCGGTTTCGAATATTTGCGGGAGATGGACAGTCATAAACTTGCTCACCCTTAAGAAAAACGGGAATCATTAGTTCAGCAGCTTCAAATGGAGGTTTGTACACCTTTTTCATGTAGTCGTACATCGGATGGTGCGCTTTGACTGATTTCGAGTGAGGGATTGGTTCATCAATTTGCGCAATCAAATCTCCTATCATACGATTGCCTCCGTTGTAAAAACGAAAGATTTTCTTTACGCCCGGATTGGTAATCTTATTTGGATTGTGAGATATCTTGATTCGTGGAACCATGACCCCTTCTCCATGATCTACGGCCATCAGTTTGTATACTATTCCCAATGCCGGCGTCTGGTATGAAGTCATCAATCTAGTGCCAACACACCATGTGTCGATTCGGGCTCCTTGTTGTTGTAGGCTTTCAATCAACCATTCGTCCAAATCGCTACTGGCAAGTATTTTGGTATTACTAAAACCAGCTTCATTTAACATCTCCCGCGCAGTCTTGGAATAGTATGCCAAGTCACCACTATCAATTCTTATTCCAACGAGTTGTTTACCCCGGAGTTTGAGTTCTCGACCCACCTGAATAGCGTTTCTCACGCCTTGAATTGTGTCGTAAGTGTCAACCAGCAACACACAATTATTTGGAAAAACTTCGCTAAACCCCCTAAATGAATCTATTTCATTCTCGAAACTTTCGACCCAACTGTGAGCGTGTGTCCCTTTTACAGGAATACCAAAAACCTTACCCGCCTTAACATTTGAAGTTCCTGCGCATCCCCCTATATAAGCGGCTCTGGCCCCATAAAACGCAGCTTGAGTTCCATGCGCTCTCCTGGTTCCAAAATCTATAACCGGAGCCCCTTTCGCCGCTATGCAAAGTCTCGCGGCCTTGGTTGCAATCAGGGTCTGATGTCCCACGAGGGCAAGTAAAGTCGTTTCGAGAATTTGGGCTTGTGATATGGGGCCTGTGATTCTTATCAACGGTTCATTCGGGAACACAATTGTCCCTTCCGGAACTGCCCATATATCACCTGTAAAACGAATACCCGATTTCAAAGATTCGAGAGCTTCTCTTGAAAATACGCCTATTCCAGACAGATACTCGATATCTTCAGTAGAAATAGCCAGATTGTTTATGTATTCTATTGCGCTTTCCAGACCTGCAAACACGCAAAATCCACCATTATCAGGATTCTGCCGATAATATACATCGAAGCAGGCCATCCTGGCGCCGCGACCCAAAAGACTGTAACCAACAGACATGGTGAGTTCATACAAATCTGTGTCAAGAGTGAGGTTCTGCCCCTGCCTCTTGGCCCCTGTCAAAGTTGTTGGTCGCTCATCCGTTATTTCTAAATCTTCTGTTTTCGTATTATTCAGTTCTCGAAACGAAAGTGTCATTTTTATTGCAATGCGTCCTTTAGCTAAAAAAAGTTTTCAAAGAATCTTTGAACAACTGCCGAGCAATTCCTTTTTCAGTTACAATAGCTGAAATTAGTTCATTAGGGGTGACGTCGAAAGCGATGTTTCTTGCGAAGACTCCCTGCGGGGCTATTAAGGACCCACCTATATGTGTCACTTCATTTGGATCACGTTCTTCAATAGGGATTTGTTTTCCTGAATCCAGTTTCATGTCTATTGTCGATAGAGGGGCCGCCACATAAAATGGGATTTTATGGTAATGTGATAACACCGCCACTGAATATGTTCCGATTTTGTTCGCTGTGTCGCCATTAGCGGCTATCCTGTCGGCGCCTACTATTACCTTGTCAATCTCGCCGGCTTGCATGATCGCTCCAGCGGTATTGTCAGTAATCAAAGTTACGGGAATCCCCAGTTTCATTAGTTCCCATGTTGTAATTCGAGAGCCCTGGTTGAGAGGTCTTGTCTCGTCCGCATAGACCC
>DYRE01000065.1 GCA_020718965.1 Desulfomonile tiedjei | reverse complement strand
GAATCCGATGTCAGTGGTTCCACCGTCACCGCCCATCGCTACAATTGTAACATCTTTATCCGGAATCCTACCTTTTCGGCGTAACGCCTTTAGGCCGGACTCAACACCGGCGGCTACCGCAGCGGCGTTCTCGAACGCTACGTGTATCCAGGGGATGTTCCAGGAGGTCAGAGGGTAGGGCGAAGAAATTATTTCCATGCACCCAGTGGCCATGGCCATTATCATGTCGGGTCCAATGGCTTTGAGAACATGCCTTACGGCAAGGACCTCAGCGCAACCCTGACAAGCGCGATGACCGGATTTTATGTATTCTTCCATCGAAAAATTCTTTATCGGTTTAATGACTTTCTTTTTTTCGGTATCAGCCATGTTTTTCTCCAATCAGGCGTCGCTCAACCTCGCACACCATAAATGTTGTAGCCTTGATTTTTATTAGCCAGAGCCGCTTCAAGCATCTTTATTATGTCTTCCGGCGTAACATCTCTACCGCCCAATCCGGCAACCACGTTATATATATTGGGACGATCCTTCTCGTGATACATGATCGATTGAATTTCAGTTGTTACTGGAGCGTTTGCGGCTCCGAAGGATACAGCACGATCAAGCACCAACAAATTCTTGGCTCCTGCAAGAGCATTTTTGATGTCGTCTATAGGTAGTGGTCTCCATAATCTCAGTTTAACCAGACCGACTTTTTCCCCTTGTTCTCTCATTTTATCCACGGCCAATGAAGCAGTCTCGCAGATAGTTCCCATCCCCACAATTAAAGTTTCCGCTCCTTCAGTTTTGTAAAGCTCCACCGGTGAATATTTTCTCCCGGTGAGTACAGCCAACTCATCCCACGCCTGTTTGATAATGGGGTAAGAATTCCATAGGGCTTGGTCCTGGGACATCTTGGCTTCAGCATAAATCTCAGGCATCCCAAATGCGCCCATAGAAACAACTTTGTCCGGATCCAGCCTGTAAAGGGGTTTAAATGGCGGGATATATTTTTGGGCCATTTCCTTGGTCCAGAATTCAATTGGTTCTATAACGTGGGTAAGATTGAATCCATCAACGTTGATCATCACGGGTAAAGATACCTGGGGGTCTTCGGCCACTCTGAACGAGTGAAATATGGCGTCATAGACCTCCTGTCCATTTTCACAGAAAACCTGAATCCAACCTGAATCTCTAACCATCATGGTGTCTGAGTGATCATTCCAGATTGATAAAGGAGAGCTTAGAGCCCGATTGGCCAAAAACATTACAATCGGAAGCCTCATGGATGAGGCTATGAAAACAATTTCGGACATCAGAGCCAAGCCCTGAGCTGCTGTGGCTGTGAATGTCCTAGCGCCGGCGGCGGCTGAACCGCAACATACGCTCATGGCGGAATGTTCGGACTCAACCGGAACGAACTCGGCGTCAAGTTCTCCTGTAGCGCACAATTCGGACAGATGCTCCACGACGTGAGTTTGAGGGGTTATAGGATAGGCCGCTACAACATCAACATCGCATAGTCCCACTGCCTCGGCTGCAGCGATCGAAACTTCTATACCTACTTTCCGGCCCATATTTAATCCTCCTCCATCACGATGGCTTTGGCGGGGCATTCATAAGCGCAAATGCCACACCCTTTGCAATAATCGTAATTCCAAACAAAAATATTATTTTCCAGATCAGGGGAGATTGCTGCGTCCGGGCACATCACGTAGCATCTCCAGCACCTTATACAAGCGTTTTCATCATATTTGGGTTTCTGCGAACGCCAGGTTCCAGTATGATAACAGGATGCGTTCCCAGGTTCGGTTATAACTCCACCGGCTTCTATCTCCTGCCAGCTTATTTGTTCCATGGATTTAGTCACTATCGCCTCCCTTAATCTCCTCATTCAACTTGATGAGGGTTAAGTTTAATTGAGCCTGCATTTTGTTCTTGTTAGCAAACTGCTGTTTCTTCGAAAGCTCTTTTCATAGCCTCAATATTTCTAGCCGCAATCTTCCCAAAACGTCTTTTAAAGGGTTCAATCAAGGAATCTACGCTAACAACATCTACCGCTTTAACCAAAGCCCCAACCATGGTGGTGTTTGTTATTGGAAGTCCTATAACCTCCTTGGCGATCTTGGTAGCGTCTGTCAAAGCCAATCGTCCTTCAAAAGAAATTTGTTTGCGAATGGTTTCGGGACTCTCTGTAGAATTGATGATAAGCAAGCCGTCTTTCTTGAGCCCCTCTGCCGGGTTTGCTATTTCAAGCAAAGAGGGATCAAGAACAATGACCACGTCAGGCTTATAAACCTTGGATCTCAATCTGACAGGCTTGTCGTCAACACGAGCAAAGGCCACGACAGGGGCTCCTCTGCGTTCGGGGCCAAAACTGGGAAACGCTGTAGCGAATTTTCCCGAGTCGATAGCAGCCTGGGCAACTAATTCAGCCGATGTTACGGCTCCCTGTCCCCCTCTGCCATGGAATCTTATTTCGATCATAGTTTCTCCTTCTTAATCAAATTCCTGATTTTCTCTAAGCTGGATTTTCCTCATGTCGGAATACTTGAGCTGGTCGTTTAATATCTCTATACAACTTATTATGTTTAGTTTAGCCTGTGAAAGCTCCAATATTTCAGAACTCAACAATTCTTTTTTTTGCAGGTGGGATTCTATATGATCGTTCAAAAGATTCAGGTGCTTCATATCCGCGTTGAAGAAATCATCTTCTTCACTTGTCTCTGAATCATTTATGTCTGAAATATCTTGTATCAGTTTTATATCCCATTCATCGGTCTTTTTCCAACGGGCTATTGTAGCGGGGTGCACGCCCATTTTTTTTGCCATTTCTTTGTTGGTAATTCTGCCGCGATCTTGTAGAAATGTTTTTTCGGCGTTTTTTCTATCCTGATTCTTTTTCATTGTGGTTCCAGATACATCATATCGATTTTCTATTGTGCGCCAAATTTTAATTAATATCAGAAAAAAGCCGAATCATTCAAACAATATTTCAGTCTCCAAAAATCTGGAAATTATTGATTAGCTTCATTTGGGATATTCCGACGTAATTTCATGTCAAAAGAACAGTAGAGGTCAGTTATCGAAAGTTGGTAAAACCGGCATGCCTGTTGATGAAACATTTCTTAAATCCCTCCCTACAAGTCCCGGAGTATACCTCATGGAGGACGGCGGTGGGACGGTTATCTATGTAGGAAAGGCTGCAAATCTTAGAAACAGGGTTCGCAACTATTTTTCCAAAACAGGTGACGAAAGGCCAAAGGTACGCTTTCTTGTCCAACAAATTGCAAATATCAAAACGATCCTTACGGATACTGAAAAAGAAGCGTTACTTCTCGAAAACAATCTCATTAAAGAACATCGACCCAAATATAATGTTAATCTAAGGGATGACAAGTCGTTCTTTTCTCTCAGGTTAAATTTATCTCATCCTTATCCGCGACTCACATTGATTCGAACCCAAAAAATCAAGGCTGATGGAGCGAAGTATTTTGGGCCATATTCATCTGCTCATGACGCACGGATAACCTTGAGTCTAATTCGTAAACTTTTCCCTCTGAGACAGTGCTCTGACCGACAGATAGCAACAATCAGGAGACCATGCCTGAACTGCCAGATGAATCGTTGCATGTGTCCATGCACTGGTACTGTTGACACAGCGGAATACAGGAGAATGGTTGAAAATGTTTCTCTGTTCCTGGAAGGCAAAAATGAGGAATTGATTAGAACTCTCAAAAAAGATATGGACACTGCTTCCGAAGACTTGCGATTTGAGGAAGCCGCCCGGATCAGAGATTGTCTTTACGCAGTAGATCGCACTCTACAGAGACAAAACGTTTCTTTTTTTCATTTCAAGGACCAGGACGTGTTCGCTATCCTTGAAGAACCTCGGGATACTTATGTAGTCGAAATACTGTCTTTCAAGAAAGGAAACCTTCTGTCGGAACAATCTTATATCATAAGAAACTCAACGCTGGAATATCACGAAATCCTTTCATCCGCCATCAAACAATTTTATCACAATTCGAGTGTCGTTCCCCCGGAAATCATCGTCCCAAGAAGTCTTGAAGGACAAGAAGTCGTTGAATCATGGCTGTCTGACATACGCGGCTCCCGGGTTATCATCAAGGCGGCAACCAGGGGAACCAACGCCAGGCTGATCAAGTTGGCAATGAAAAACGCTGGTATGGCGCTCGAAAGGGAAGAACAAAAAAGGCAGGCGGCGAACGCATTGGACAGACTGGCTGGGAAATTGAAGCTGGTCACTACTCTAAAACTGATAGAGTGTTATGACATATCAAATATTAGCGGTTCCGAAGCAGTGGGAGGCAAAATCGCATTTCTTGAAGGAAAGCCTTTGAAAGCAGCCTATAGAAAATTCAGAATTCGGGATTTTCAGGATCAGAACGATCCGGGAATGATTCATCAAGTTATTCTCAGGCGCATCAAGCACGCTGACAATGATCCTTTAGGAGACTTGCTGATAATTGATGGAGGCAAGTCACAACTTAACGCTGCGGTCGAGGCGCTAAAGAGTTTACATCCAGACTCCAGGCCTCCCGTGATTTCCATCGCAAAGGCAAGGAGTCCGGAGGAATATGACCGGATATACGAACCAAACAGAAAAAATCACCTCAATTTCGCTAAAGGCGACTCGAGTCTGCTGGCGGTCATGAAAATTCGCGATGAAGCTCACAGATATGCTCATTCATTCCATACGGACCGTAGAAACAAGTTAGCTATTCGTTCAATCCTTGAAAATGTTCCTGGAATCGGAAAAAGAAAAAGTACAACCTTGCTTAAAACTTTTGGAAGTCTCAAGTCAATCCTGGAGGCTGGGGACGAAAAACTCAACAACGTTCCTGGAATCAGTTCAAACGATATTAAACGATTAAGAGAACATTTTCGTGAGAATGCTGCAATAGTTCCTAAGGTCGGGCAGGATAACTTCTAAAAGGTTTTTTGTACAAATGGTTAATCGCATAATCGTTTTATCGGGAAACAGTCAGCCCATACACCATTAGACGCAAAGAATTCAGGTAATTAGAAATCTTTCAACAAACTTCCATATTTTTGCCTTTTGATTTAGTATCCAATAAAATTTGGCTTTTGGAAAATGATTGGCAAAGGAAATAGCAAGTTGAGAATTCTGCTAGCTGAAGACGATGTCATCACTCGCCGTCTTTTGGAGGCCCAACTCAAGAAGTGGGGCCACGAGGTCGTGCCTTGCCCCGACGGTCAACAGGCCTGGGACGAATTGAACAAGGATGAATCTCCAAAACTCGTAATTTTGGACTGGATGATGCCCATCATGGATGGGTTGACTGTAAGCAAGAAAATACGTGAGGTGGAAACCAGGCCGTACACCTACATCATATTGCTTACCGCAAAAAGTCGAAAAGAGGATATCGTTGAAGGACTTGAAGCAGGCGCCGATGACTATATTACCAAACCGTTTGACCCCCAGGAACTACGGGTAAGGATAAGGGCCGCAATAAGAATTATTCAGCTTCAGGAAGATTTATTGGAGGCCCTAAAAACATCAGAATTTCGCGCGACGCACGATTCGCTCACTGGTCTGTGGAATCGCTACGCGATTCTTGGGATTCTTGAGAAACAACTTGCCAGGTCAACCCGAGATGGTGACGAAATCGCTGTCATTATGACAGACGTGGACCACTTCAAAAAAGTAAACGACAATTATGGTCACCTTGCAGGGGATGAAGTGCTACGTCAAACTGCCCGTAAAATAAAAAACTCACTGAGACAATATGATGAGGTGGGGCGATATGGGGGAGAAGAATTCCTTTTGGTCCTGCCCGGATGCAATTCCGAAGCTGCTGTAAATATTGCTGAAAGAATACGACTGGAGTTTGAAGAAACACCTATTGTTAGCTCCGAAGGAACTTTTCCTGTTCGTCTAAGCTTTGGAGTGGCCATAACCAATGGAAAAGATTGCGCTAAGACTGATAATGTCGTTGGATTGGCGGACGAGGCCCTGTACAAAGCCAAGGAGGGTGGGCGAAACCGCGTAGTCTTCGGAGGCAAACTCGACCCAAAAACTTGAAGATCAAGCCATTTGTCTTCAATGAATTTCGTTCCAATTTCTTCGGACAAAGAGAGACTTGATGAGCTAGAGTGTTTTTACAAATGACTGAACGGCATGGTTAAATTCTTCAGGTTTTTCCATCATGGCCAAATGTCCCGCTTCCGGTATCCTAACCAATTTTGATGACTTTATATGCTCGTTCAAATATTGAGAATACTTTACAGGCGTAAGCGCATCATTTTCTCCGACTACGATCAGTGTTGGCGCCTCAATTTCATGGACTTGATTCATAATATCGAATCTGTCGCATGCTGATAGATCACCATGAATTATAAGAGGATCTGATTTCAAATATTTTTCAGTCATGAGTATTTTAAGATGATCTGGGCTAGAGCTTGATAGGCAATCTTTCGCCAATTTGCTTAATGACTGGGTTGGATCATTTATTAGTCCTTCCAGAATAAACGGATGGACTCGAAGGCGCGCTCCAGAACCAACCAAACCCAGCGCAAGTAACCAGTTCCTGCGCCTGATTGAGATCCACAAGGCTATTGCGCTTCCCAGTGAACAGCCGACCAAGACTACCCGTTTCAGTCCCATAACCTCCACAAACCGTTCGACCCAACCGGCATAGGCTGATATCGATGTTTCCCCTGGAGGCTCTGAACTCCCATGACCGGGTAGATCCAAGGCTAATAAAGATCCCGATATTTTAATGCCATCAATTTGACTTTGCCAGTCCTCTTTGTTGCCCCCTGTGCCGTGCACAAACACCAAGACCGTTTTGTCAGGGTCGAAATCAGCCGGCCTGACTTCATAACCAATTAGCCTGCCATCCAATAACAGTTCGGACATAAAAGACCTTTCCATATTCAGATGTGGATTCCTAGTCGTTAAAAGTCCAGGCCAAATCGAATTGATTTCGGATCTGGTCAGTCCAATCTCATCCCTCGAGGGACTACCACCACCCCACCGTTAGAAATAGTAAAACGACTTTTGTCCTCTTCATGATCCAGGCCAATTGTTGTTCCATCTGGAATGATAACTTCGTGATCAACAATGACCTTTTTCATTCTGACGCCCTTTCCAATGCTGCATTTGTCCAGAAGAACTGAATCTTCAACAACACTGTCATTTCCAACCAAAACTCCGTGGGAGAGAACCGATCGAATTATTCTGGCGCCTGACACTATGCATCCCCCAGAAATTATGCAGTCTGTGGTTTCAACTCCCCCTGTAATCCTGTTATTCGAGTCACATGAGGTACAAATTTTTGCTGGAGGAACTTGCTCCTGATAGGTTCTTATCGGCCAGTCCACATCGTAAAGGTTACATAACGGATTTTCAGAGCAAAGGTCAATATTAGCGGCCCAATAAGCGTCAAGTGTTCCTATATCCCTCCAGTAAGCTCTATCTTCTTTGTTGGCCTCTCTAAAGCCATGAACATATACTTTATTGGATTGGATCATTCCAGGCACTATATCTTTTCCAAAATCATGAGAGGAACCAGAATTTTTGGCGTCATTTATGACATTTTTAACTAACGCTTCCGTGTTAAAAATGTAAACCCCCATCGATACAAATGACTTATCCGGTTTTCCTGGAATAGTTTTGGGCTCATTAGGTTTTTCTTCCCAATCAACAATTCTGAAATCATCTTCGCAGCCTATAACTCCAAATGCTCTAGCTTCTTCCCGCGGGGCTTCAACCCCTGCAACGGTGAGGTCTGCGCCTTTTTCCAAATGAGACGCCAGCATATCATTGTAGTTCATCTTGTAGACGTGATCACCGGAAAGAATCAGGACACGTTTTGGTCGCTCTCTTTGAAGAATGTAGACATTTTGATATATGCTGTCGGCTGTTCCCCTGTACCAACGGTCAACATTTCTCTGTTGAGGCGGAACACATTCAATAAATTCTCCCAATTCATGATTAAAAATGTTCCAGCCCAGACGTATATGCCGATCAAGCGAAAGGGATCGATACTGAGTAAGAACATAAACGCGCCTGATATCAGAATTCAGACAGTTGGAGAGAGTAAAATCAACAATTCTGTATATTCCGCCAAATCTCACAGAAGGCTTAGCCGTAGCTTTTGTCAGAGGATAAAGTCGTTCTCCCTTGCCACCGGCCATCAGTATGCAAAGGGTATCTCTCATTTCTTTTTTTAGATTCATTGGCCGAATAACCTTTTGATTTCGTTTTTAAGTTTAGAGGTGTCAGATGATTTCACCACGTATGCGTCTGCGCCCCATGTCGTAAAATCGTCTTTGTAATGACTGTACGCCGTATTGAGGATTATCGGGATTCCCTTGTCTTTGCCGATAAGTTTTTCGAGCGTCTCTATTCCATCCATGCCGGGCATCTGGATATCCAGTACTATCAAATCCGGTGGATTTTCGTCCACTTCCTTTAGGGCCTGATGACCCGAATTTGCAAGAGTTACATCGTAACCCTCTTCCTCCAACTCCATTCTGTATAATTCACAAATATGCTTTTCATCATCAACAACTAGGATGCGCTTCATTACTCGCCTCACATTCTGACATGTAAAAACCTGTAAGCGAATTTCTGTTACCTGATCCCCGCTTTTGCAGATTATCAAAACAACCGTATTACGAAAAGTGAAAGAAGCCAATTTTGAAATTTTATTTTGACGGCCTCTTGTAAAACACCTTGTGCCTTTTGCTTATCGGACAATGGATCTATTCACATCCTCTCTTATTTTTTCAGAAAGCTCCTTTGCCGCTTTGTTTAACGCATCCACTATTGATGACGGACCGGTATCTTTACTTGGGGCTTTGACAGTGTAAACCTTCTTGAATAGCTGTCCTTTGCCTATGATTTCGGGTTCAAAATCGACTAGCTTTATTTCCACTTCAATCAAACCCGAGCCTTGCTGGTCACTGACAAGTCCCTCAAATTTTTTTATTGCGCCCTCAAGTCCGTATCTGTAAGAAACATTGCTGGTCTGATCAACGGCTTTTTTGAATAACCCTGAAGATTGTAAATCCCTCATCACCAACTCAGTAAGCGTCTCTGAAGGGTCATGAATCCACACGTGGCCGGTAACGACTCTTTTGTTGGATTCTGACTCGGCTATTTGAAGGAAATGTGTGTCTACCGAAGAATCTGTCAGGAAACGGTAGACCATTATGGTTTCTGGACTTACCGATACCTTTCCGGGACTGGGCGCTGGGTAATTTATGGCGTGAAAAGCTACTTTGTCTTTGCCCCAAAGGGCGCAGCCAGAAAAGACCATTACCCCAAACAGAATTATCAAAAGAATTTTTGCAGCGCTAAAAATATTTGATGGATACTTTTTGAGTATTATATTTAGTGGTGATACAAAACGCCCCATGGTCTCCATGCCGATCTAATCTCGGAAAGTTAGGGTTCTTGGAATTCCTGTATCAGGATTTTACGGCTTACAGGTGCGCGCAATAGGCCCAATCTGGAGCTGTTCTAGAAATAAATCACGCCGATCAAAATCCCTCACCTACCTTCCCCAGCTTTGTCACTAGGTCCAAAAA
>DYRE01000429.1 GCA_020718965.1 Desulfomonile tiedjei | reverse complement strand
CTGAATCCATAAAAATGTCAAGATAGCTGTTCCAGGTCTTCCTCGGATACTCAAGCTGAGGCTCACCTTTAATTTCTCCCAGACGGGCGGCCAAATTTGTAGCGTCATAGAAATTGCCCATTGAATCAACCAATCCAAGCTCTTTGGCTGTACTTCCGGTAAAAAATCTTCCATCGGCTATTTGTCTTAATTTGGTTTCCTCAATCTTTCCTTTCCTGCCCTCAAGAACGTCTGAGATAAACTGCTCATGCACCTCGGTTGCAAAGTTTTGAAGTATTTCCCGTTCCTGTTCATTGAGTGGTTTGACCCCGGTTCCTATATCCTTGAAAGCCCCCGCTTTTATCACATTAACATTGACCCCGATTTTTTCAATTACCTTGTGAAGATCAGGCAACATCATTATGACGCCAATGCTTCCAGTTATCGAACCCCTGGAGCAAACAATGCTGTCTGAGCTTGCCGCAATGTAATAGGCGGCTGAGGCCCCCACTGTCTCTATCGAGGCAACAACCGGCTTCTTCTTCCTTATTTTGTCTATTTCACGATAAATTTCTTGGGCCGGAGCCACCGTTCCCCCTGGTGAATTGATCCTTAGGACGATGGCGCGAATCGAAGATCTCTTGCTAAACCTTCTAAGATCTTTAAGAGTCTCGTCAGAACTGATTATTGTTCCTTCGATAGGGATTACCCCGATTTTATTCCCGTAATCCAGTAATCCAGCCATTCGAGACGACTGTTCGTCATTGTCAAAGAATCTGGAAAACGTGATCGCCATTCCCACGAAAATGACCATTAGGATTATTAGAAATATTATAGAAACACCAAGCCTGGACTTTATCATAGTGACCTTACCCGGCGACAGCAAACAGTTGCGCGCCTTCCGAAACTGACTCAGAAGATATTAGAGTCATAACTCATCAAGAAAATGCGATTAAATAGTAGACCATATGGCAATCTTAGTCCAGCAAACAGACCGAATCCATAGTGATACCTGATTCACCAATCCATTCTAGCTTTGAGAATTTCCAGAAGCTTTTGGTTTGAATCGAAGACCTTGGCGGATTCCAGAGAATTCATTCCTGCTCCTCTGAGAACAATCTCGGCCTTTTCATAAGTAACAAGGTTCTCAGGCGCATGAGTATCTGTGCTAATAACCATTTGAGCTCCGGATTCAGAAGCCATTCTAAGAACGTGACCATTTGTAAGACTATGACCTGATCGGCAGGTTATCTCCAGAAAGACGTGTTTCTCTCTTGCTAACCCCGCGTCCTCCTCGGATATCAGACCAGGATGAGCCAATATATCAGCTCCTGACAATATGGCTGCACGATTGGTTCCCGACATCACAGGCTCCACAGGAGATTCCCCATGAACTATAACCAGAACTATACCTATGTTTCTGGCGTCTACAACCAATTCCTCAATCTGAGAGGGAGGAGCGTGTGTAATTTCAACGCCAGGAATTACGAACACGTCCTGGTGCTTGTTTAACTCGCGAGCAACACGAATAATTCGCGGGGCAATGAAGTCTAAGTTTGACGCGTCGACATGATCGGTCAATCCGATAGCCTTATATCCAATGACTTTAGCTCTTCGCACCAATTCGCTGGGGACTAGAACTCCGTCACTAAAAAGGGTATGTGTGTGGAAATCTATCAACTACGGGTAATCCTTTCGAAGTCGGAGTTTTGAGCATTCATGCGCGATATATTTCATTAAACTGTAACGAACCAGGATAAAAATATTTTTGGAGTTACCCACTGTTCTTGATCTCAAAATGGTTTCAGTGGTCAAATCACAATTTATTATCATACCAACTAAAATGCCGAAGACAAAGCACAAATCCTCAACTGTTCACAAGAAATCATTTATATTAAGATTGCGGCTAAGACCTTCATACTCTTCCAGGGTTAAATTTCAGAGTGCTTTCGAAGAACTGGCCTTTTTCAATTC
>DYRE01000064.1 GCA_020718965.1 Desulfomonile tiedjei | reverse complement strand
CATAAAAAGATACAGGCTATGACCGGAAAGATTAGAGTGCTTTTCTTGAGCACAGGCGATTGAGATGAAATTATTCCCCTTTATTCGCAGCAAATACCTCCTTCACAATCATGTTTCCAGTCAATTGTGTCAACCAGGATTGCTCATGAAACACATTCCAGACAAGCTTCCCAAGGGATAGAAGCCTGCAAGTTCCTAATCTTCACTCATTGAGTCTAATCATACGAATTAGCCATAGGCAGAACCGGACCATCTACACATGATCGGAGGCCATTTTCGGTTCCGCAAGTCCCGCACAGTCCTATTCCGCATTTCATGATATCTTCACGGGCCATGTATATCCTGTCAGCGCCTAGAATTTTTTTGAACGCCTCCCCTGCTTTATTCATCATTAAACGTGGGCCACACAGATATACCGCAATGTTCTTCACATCCACGCCTGAGTCTGCTATTTCACTGTCAATACAACTCACCACTGCTCCTATCTGGGCGGGGGTATCTATCGCAATCTTCACACTAGGGTTCAAAGATCTAATTCGTCTTTCAAAGCTTTCTTCGAGCTTGCTAGAAAAACCAAAGTAGATCCTAGACACACTCGACTGCCACTTTGACGCCGCCATGATAATTGGCGCCGCACCAGTGCCACCACCCACCAGAATCAGCTTTTTCTCTGGGTAGGGCTTTGTAAAACCAGTTCCGTAAGGACCACGTACGTATACGACGTCACCTTTTTTCAAAACAGAAAGCTTTTGGGAGAACTGACCGATCGCACGTATTAAATAAACCGGGTTCAGGTCTACCATCGGCGAGAATGGTTTTTCCCCAAAATTTGGGATCCTGAGAAAAAAGAACTGACCCGGCTCAGACATGGGCCCAGCTTCCAGTTGAAGCATGAACATATTTGAAGAAACCTGTTGGTTACTTACAACTTCGGTCTTTGAGTACGCAGTGCTTATAAGAGCATCGCTTACGGTCTTGACCTCGAGTTTTTTGAATCGGTAGTAAATTCCAATGGACTTGAAATATTTCTTCATTCCTTCAGTGCTCATACCGGCTAAAGCTGAGCCTATGGCGAATAAGCTTGCGCCGGCTTTACGGTATGCCTCTACATCGTGGGGGGTACTGATTCCTCCTGAAGCTATGATCGGAAGTCTAACCTTTGAAGCAACTTCCCGAACAATTTTTAGACCTATGGGTTTGATAGCGGCGCCAGAAATGCCTCCGACTACATTCGACAGAATTGGATTACCATCATCGTCCACCGCCATGCCGGGTCCCACGGTGTTAATCAGGGACAATGCGCTTGCGCCGGCTTTTGCGCAAATTGACGCTATTTCGACAATGTTTGACAGGTTGGGCGAAAGCTTAGGGATAATCGGTTTTTTAAAACTGTTGCAGAGCAGTTTGATTATACGCTCCACCATCACAGGATCACCGCCAATACTTTGGCCCGCAGCCTTGACGTGTGGGCACGATAAATTGAGCTCAAAAGCGTCTGCCACATCGTCCAGAACTTCTGCGCACCTCAGAAATTCTTCAGGATCTCCGCCCATAATTGAAACTAGGAGTGGCTTGCCGTTGTAAAGAGGCAAAAAAGGTTTCATTGCGGCTCTAAACCAATCCGCCCCGGGACTGGGCAAGCCAACAGCGTTGACAAAACATCCCTTATGATATTCGCTGATAATAGGTTCCCTGTAACCAGGCCGGGGCTCCAAGCTCAATGTCTTTGTAGTCAGAAAACCAATTTCGTCAATCTCCCGAGCAATTCTTGCTATTACAGCGGGGGTAGTGGTAACCACTCCGGAAGGTATCGTAAATGGCCATTGAGACTGAAATATGTTTCTAAATGATAGGTTTTGTGAATGCTCGGAATCTGTCTTGAACTGGTTCATAAAACAAGTGCCTCTTTAGATGTCACTGGTTCTTCTTATTTAGTAATCTCAGAGGGTTAACAGCCTTAGCTCGCGATCTGACTTCAAAATATAGAGTCGGCTTTGCTCCATTTCCTAACGCCCCTAAAGTCCCAATAACCTGACTTCGATCAACTTTCTCCCCGGACGAAACTGTTGCGTCATTCAGGTGGGCATAGACGGAAACAAGATGATTCTTGTGTTCAACGAGCACAACTTTGCCCAGGCCCGGGATTTCGCCCACATGGCCAACAATTCCGCTCTCCGCAGCCCTAACTTCTGCGCCTTCGTAACCCTCAAAACTTATACCGTTACGGTGCGCTTCATCTCCCTCCCCAAATTTTTGTGCGATTTTAGTGGAGATAGGGAGCGATAATACAGATTCTGAAGTTCCCTGAACGATGTCTCTTTTCGCTGTCGCCTCAGTCTTTTGAGCTGCCGGGCTAACCGCCTGAACCGGTAAAACGAGTCTTGACCCCTCTTTAATGATGAAAGGATCATCCAATCTGTTCTCTTCGGCAATCTCCTGAACACTGACTCCATACCGTTGGGAAATCCCTGACAGGGTATCATCCTTGGTCACTACGTGGATTAATCTCTTGGCCGCCGACGTTGAACTCGAATATTTCGACATATTGCCTCCCCCTGGCCAATCATCACCCCTCCTGACGCACCCTGCCTCTGTCAAGACCAACGCCAAAATCAGTAATAAGATGAAAAATATACAACACTCTCTGAAGCTTGAAAAACCCAAATACAAGGCAGTTCCTCTAGTCACCAAACTCCAACTAACCAGGATGTAAGAAAATAGCGCCTCCATAATGATGATAAGACACCTTCCACCATTCTGGACTCATGTTCAGCCAGATTGAAGCGCATACAATACCGGCTGGATTTAAACCAAAGAGGCTTGAACCTCAACAGACCAGGCAATCAGGTGTCCAACCACCCATGTTCCCCCACCAGATCGACGAACCGGCACTCGAAATAACTCTCTATCTTCTTCAATCCCTTTATCTTTTGCACCACTTTTAATACTTGCGAATATCGGTCACCAACGGGTATTACCATACGCCCACACTCAGAAAGTTGCTCGAACACAGGCTCTGGTACAGTCGGAGCTCCGGCTGTAATCATGACCGCTTCGTAGGGAGCCTCCTCAGGCCAACCCTTAGTTCCATCGGCCACAACGAATGTTATATTGCTGACACCACAAGCGTCCGTGTTCCGATGGGCTCTTGCGCTAAGTTCAGATATCCGGTCCAGGCTGTAAACCCATCTCGAAAGTTTAGCCAGAATGGCCGCTTGATATCCTGACCCTGTACCCAGCTCCAAAACCTTTTCGTGTCCTTTGAGCTTTAGTAATTCCGTCATTACCGCAACCATGTAAGGCTGACTTATTGTCTGGCCATGGCCGATCGGCAACGGGCAATCATCGTAAGCTCGACTCTGATAAGATTCCGGCACGAACAGGTGTCGAGGAATTTCCCGCATTACGGCCAGCACCATAGGGTCGGTGACACCACGAGCCTCAATCTGTTGTTGAACCATGCGGTTGCGAGCCAAGGTAAAATTATGGGTTTCATCCATTTGGCCGACTCACAGAGAAAGGCTGCTAGAATTATCGACCACCTGGGTTATACGGCGTAGCCGAAGGAAGCTCTCGTGATTCATTACTTTTCATGTTCGGGGCAACCTCCTGGACGGTTGGTTTACCTCCATAGGTAGCCGGTGAACGCGGAAACAAGTTGTTATCAAGAAACTCAGAGAAACGATCCCAGGTGGACGACGGGAAAGTTAGAGCCCAATCGATAACTCCCGATATATAGTTTCCAGGTGACCCCCCGTCATAATATGGATTATTGTACTGGGGATACGGATAGTTCGGCCACGACTGAGCATTTTCGCCATATTGGGATTGAGGGACTTGCACATTTGCCCCAGGAGTTGGGGATGCCATAGTTTGGTTTCCAACTGCAGGGAGAGTCCCCTGTTGAACTCCGTGGGGCCCCATAGGGTCCTGAGCCTGATTTACGTTTGTGACAACGCCTGGGGGGCTTTGCGCCGGAACTTGCGCAGTTACTAATACAAACATCATGACTGTTCCGAGCATGATCAAGTTCTTCCACGTGACCATTGCATCTCCTCCATGGAAATTCTTTGAACAGACAATTAGAACTATCCTGCAGCAATTTCAAGCCATTTAATTCAAATTGTTTAAGAAAAGGCTAATTTCTTTGAGAATGGTCAACATCCAGAAATCTATGGCTGCAAATGACGCGGTTCAGTGTTTGATGGAAACGCTATTTTTGACTAGTTCCGCACACGGGCGAGTCGTCGCGATTTAAATCTCGATAACCTCTCCCTGACAGGGGTGAGAAAGTTTTCAGCTATTTGAATTTCAGAAAGTTGCGACTGATTGAAAAAAATCATCGGATCATAGAACTGCGCGCCATTTCTCACCTGAAGATGCAAATGAGGGCTTGAGGATCTTCCTGTGCTTCCAATAAGACCTATCCTGTCTCCCTTCATAACTTTCTGTCCAGGATAGACTAAAACTTTACTTAAATGAGCATAGTCGGTAAAAATCGAATCTCCATGATCAATAGTGACAAGAAGCCCCATGCCTCTAAGGTTTTTCTGGTACCCCGAAGCGAATACTACCCCATCAGCGCAAGCAAACACCGGATCCCCTTTTTTCGCGCAAATGTCAACGCCAGAATGGAAAGCGCCTCTTCTAAAACCAAACGGGGAAGACAATTCCCCACATGTAACGGGAAACTTGAATTCCCTTACCGGTAGATTACAATTTGCCTTGCTGGCCAACCGCGCCTGAGAGCCGAAAAAACCAGCTAAAGCTCCTTGTTCGCAGGTCTGAGAGATTAGACTGGAAATGCATGCTGGCGGTTTCCTGGTTTTGATCGCACCTTTAGACGATTCGTTACACGACTTTGCGTCAAGCCCACACGATGCCGAACCCGCTCTGTTCAAGCAGGAAGAGGACGAACACGACACCGATAAGCAAACGCAGAAATATATAGCTAGGTATAAGTTACCTTTCATCCGAACCCCGTTGACGATTTTCGGACAGGACGTTTCTCCTTTAAACAATTGGAGGCTAGGTGTCAACCAAAATATTTCGCGCACATTTTTTGATAAGCCCAAAATCAAGGATCAATCGCCAAACTTGAGAAATAAACCTAGCGCAATGATCCGAGAGGCCCAGGGGAACAAGCCGGAGCGCAAGCGGGCGGTGGAGGGCAGGCGGGCGGCGGACAAATTCTGTATGTTGCGGGACAGGGCTCTGGGGGGCACTTACATATAGTCATCGGTGGTGGAGGTGGTCCAACAAGCCTTCGAGGATAACACTTGACGGGAGGACACGGCGTACACGGAGGAATAGTTGGTGGCCCAGCGCAAACAGGGGGATTAGGGGGACCATAGGTCATCGGTGACAATTCACATGGGTCAGGGGGTGGCATGTACGCATTCGAGACCATCGCCATACACAAAATGCCAAGCAAACCTAAACACGAAAAAATACGTTTGATCATGAACGTCACTAGCGACCCTCAAATCAGAGAAGATGGAAGCGCCACTCAACGCTGATTAATGACAAACCCTAATTTTATTAATACTCGAATGTTGTCAGAATACAGAAGGTCTGTGCGTGAGTCAAGAAATTTTAAAGCATGTGACAAATTTTTTATATTTAAAATTAATTAAAATATTTAATTACCTAATTTATATTAATTATTTATCTTTAATCATCTCTTGTTTGCAACTATCCGCCAGGGCCATGACTCTTCGTCTGACCATGGCATTGGCTTCATTTGAACTCACCAGACAGTCAAATGTGAAACATAAACTGTCAACAATGTTATTCACCAAGCCGGATTCGTTATTCGGTTGATCGAAACGCTTGAAATAATAGGCGCTTCGTCTTGTTAAGGATTTTTCCGCAAATGCCCAGGATGTCTTCCATGAAAGTAATTCCATCAAAATTACCGACGGGTTAGGTCTAAGAATTACTTCGGTTTCTATAGGTAATTCGAGGATCATTTCAGTAAGGGCAAATATCGCGGTCATGTAATTGATGTCTGTACAAACCAGCCCGTACAAATGCCAATCTGTAATGAGCCTGTTAGCAATTATGACGCAAGTTTCATGAGTTTCCGAAGATGCTGGACAGAAAAATGATTTACAGGCCATGCTGCCATAATGACACAATCCCCTGAAGTCTATTCCTTTGTTTCCAGGCGCGTTGGGATGCAGCATGCACCCAACGGTACTATACGAATCGTCTACAAAACCAGCGTATTCACAGACATGAATCTCCGGATCCAATTGACTTATAAGCTGTCTAGCCCCGGAGGAGACGGAAAAATCACAGATCTCGGCAACAGTCCTGGAAAGATTCCTGAAGGCTAAAGTCCTCTCGATGAGCAACGAATTGAGGGTCCCTCGCCTCCCATCGTTAACATTGTAAAGACCGCAGCAAGCCGCACAGGATTTTGACGAATCGGGGTGACAGAGGTTCATGACTCTTGGACTCCCCGGTTCGTCAATGCATGCTTCAAAATCTGACTTGGACAACTGGGCCTAATATTGGTAAAAACCTCTGCCACTCTTTTTTCCAAGGTAACCAGCGTCCACGTACTTCTTGAGTAACGGGCATGGTCTATATTTAGTGTCCCCAAAACCTTCGTATAAAACGTTCAATATTGCCAGACACGTGTCCAGTCCGATAAAATCCGCCAGAGTCAAAGGCCCCATCGGGTGGTTCATCCCAAGTTTCATTACCTCGTCAATAGCTTCGACTGTTCCCACTCCTTCGAAAAGAGCATATATAGCTTCGTTAAGCATTGGCATAAGAACTCGGTTGGATATGAACCCGGGAAAGTCTTGAGCCTCGACAGGGATCTTCCCAAATTTCCTGGAAAGCTCCAGAGTCAGCTTGGTTGTCTCACTTTCCGTGGCCAATCCGTTGATCACCTCCACCAGTTTCATGATCGGCACTGGATTCATAAAATGCATGCCGATGAATTTTTCAGGCCGATTGGTGCATGCCGCCAGTTTTGTTATTGAGATCGATGATGTGTTACTGGCTATGATCCTTCCCGGAGCCATTACTTGATCAAGTTTTTCGAAAACTTGTTTCTTAAGACCAAGATTCTCGATTATCGCTTCCACCACAAAATCCGCCCGCTCAAAATCCTGGAGGTCAACACTCGGTTTTATTCTCCCGAGAATGGCAGACTTATCTTCTGCGGTCATCTTGCCTTTGGAAATTGCTCGGTCAAGGTTTTTCTCGATCGTCTTGAGCCCCTTGTCCACGAACTCCTGTTTGACATCATTCATTATGACGTCCAAGCCTGAAGCTGCCGCCACATGAGCTATGCCGTTGCCCATCTGGCCGGCGCCTACTACTCCAAAAACATTTACATCCATGAAATTCCTCCTGAAAATAAAGAATTTGACAGAATTGTCACTATCAACTACATTTTAGCCGTGCGCCCGTAGCTCAGTGGATAGAGCGCAACACTCCGGATGTTGAGGTCGGACGTTCGAGTCGTCTCGGGCGCGCCATCAAAATCGAATTTAAGCCCTCTATTGGCTCGATTTCAAAACCAAATCTCTGCTAATTCAGACTCGGCGACATCCTCAACAATTGATAACACCCCAAACACAGATTTAAACAGTTAGCCAAAGAACTATACCTACCAGCAAGGAAGACAGGAAACCCAAGGGTATAGTCCATCGGAGAATATCGCCCTCCTTCCCTATTGCTCCACACATTGGTGTAGCCAAGGCTACTTTGAATGGAGATGAAATTGATCCGACTGAAGAGCCAACCGCTAAACCTGCTGCTAACCAGGTGGCGGAAACGCCCAATAAAGTTGCCGCTTGAACCTGCAGTTGACCAAACAGCATTAAGGAAGCAACACCATAGCCAGTGAGAAAAGTGCCGACCCATCCAAGAACCGGGACAAAAACCGGATAAAGATCTCCACTGTGAAGGATTAACCCTTTAGAAATTATGGCTGGAATGTTGTAGGTGGTATCAAGACCAGAAAACCCCGAATTGTAACCAGTGTAAGATATCATTTGTCCCATAGCTCCGAAAAGCCCCATGGCGAGGAACACACGCCAACCCTTCTTAAGACTCAAGCGAACAATGGTCTTTAGTTCCTCGGGTGGAACCCTTTGGATCCGAGCCGAAACCAGAAACGCTATTAACAAATAGACATAAGCCGAGAACAGCGGACTAAAAGTGATGGCGTGAATCGGAATTACCGAGACTTTGAAGACAAGTTTTTCAAATGTGAGAACCCGGAGAAACGGAACCATGTTGACCGAAAACAAACACACCAGCATAATAATAAAAGGGGCCAGATCGGCAAGAATTCCCCGATTCATTTGGAGTCTTCCCGATCCGAGGAAAACCAAAACCCCAATTACGGCTATCCCAGCCACTGTGCCGGAAATATGGATCCCGACAAAAATCGCTGTTACCAAACCTGCGATACCCAGTAACAGTCCGATTAGAACGAGGGTTATTAGTTTCCTTAACCTTTCGCCTTCCTGAGGGAGAAAAATAAAGGCGCAAAGGGCCATCGTTAATGTAGCCGGGATGGACAACCATGCCGATGCCACTCCCAGTTCATTTAAGGGTAAGTCCGTAACCAGAGACAGCACTGTAATGATTATACCGGCCAACTCGAGAGTCATCATCCCGGAGTAGCCTATTATGGAAAGGGCCGCAGACCCTTCCGGCGGCACTTGAGCCTCATAGAGCATAGGGGCCACCACTGGCTCAGCGATCACGCCAGAGCCTTCCATAAAGTTACCAACCCCAAACGTTATAAGAATGTTTCTTGAAAATGCGTCTCCAGCTCCATGTTCAAACCATTGAACTATCCTTGTGATGGAACCGGTAGCCATCAGGAGGCTAGATAAAAAAATGCCGGTGAGAATTACCAAAAGCAATGGCAAAGATGTCAACACCCCGTCCAGCGACGCCATCAAGGCAACATCGAGCGGTGTCTTGAAAAAGTAAAGCGTCAACCCCAACGAAAAGATAAAACCGTAGACGGAAAGTTCCAAAGCCGACCTTCTTAGCAGGACCGCCATGACCGTCAGGAATATCACTGGAGACCAACTCAAAACAAAAAGATTTCCATCCATAAAGGCAGGATCCTCGCACCGTGTTATAGTGGAACGGTATTTTCGTGAAAGCGCAAGAGCTTTTAGGTCATCAGATTTTTCTCTCGATCAAACAAGGGGATTCCAATAATGAAAAGTGGCTTAAAGATCAAAGAACATTTTTGCTGGCCTAATTCAAAACATGAATCTCATCTCCAAATTTGGTCAACTTCTCCATGCCATTTTCCGCAACCACAAAGGTATTCTCAATACCTGCAAGCCCCTTACCCGGTAATATAAACTTGGGCTCAATCGCAATAACCATTCCGGTCTCCAGAACATGTCGGGACTTCCTGCCCAGCACCGGTAATTCATCTAGCTCCAGACCTACCCCGTGCCCTACAAACGGCACCGCAACAGGATAACCCATGAAACTAGCGGAAGGCCCCACAGTCATAGCCATGTCGATTGCCAGATCATATAGCGCTTCCGCTCGAACACCCGGCTTGCCTGTTTCGGCAATTGCACCCTGAATTTTTAGGGCGAGCGAATGAATTTTGACAAATTCT